>JAEZLW010000139.1 GCA_023415145.1 Bacillota bacterium
GCATGGAGCAGTCCCGCTCCCCAAGGCAGACGGCATGGCCCTTTTGATCGCAGAGGATTTGCATCTCCACGTGCTTTACGTGCTGAAGAAATTTTTCCATGTACATGCCGCCGTCGGAAAAAGAGGCCTGTGCCTCCTGAGAGGCGGCACGGTAGGCAGCTTCCACATCCTCCAGCTTATCGACCCTTCGGATGCCCTTCCCGCCGCCGCCGGCCCTTGCCTTCAGCAAAAGGGGAAAGCCAATTTTTTCGGCGGCAGCCTTCGCTTCCGCCGCGCTGTTGATCAGGTCACAGCCGGGGATGGTGGGAACATTGAGCCTTGCCATGGTGCGCTTGGCCTCATCCTTGTCCCCCATGGCACGGATCACCTTTGCGCTGGGGCCAATGAACTTGACGCCATGCTTTTCGCACAGCTCGGCAAAAGCTGCGTTTTCAGACAAAAAGCCGTATCCCGGATGAATGGCCTGTGCTCCGCTGAGTAGCGCCGCCGACAGGATGGCTTTTTGGTTCAAATAACTGTTTGTAGCCTGGGGGCCGCCGATGCAGTAGCTTTCATCGGCCATGGAAACGTGCAGCGCGTCCCGGTCCGCTTGCGAGAATACGGCCACGGTCAGGATGCCCATTTCCTTGCAGGCCCGCAAAATGCGCACCGCAATCTCGCCCCTGTTGGCAATGAGGATTTTCGGAAACATTCGTCCCCTCCGTTCATCCGGCCAGCATGAGCGTGAATACGCCGCTGGCACATGGGGCATCCGAAACAGTCGCCTCACCGGCGATCACGTAAACATTGGCTTTCTGCCGTGTGATACGGCAAGAGATATGGATGGTGTCGCCAGGGCGGACCATGCGCCGAAAGCGCACATTGTCCATCCCAGCATACAGCGTTGTCTTGCCCGGAAGCAACTCCCGAAGCAGTACCCCAGCCGTCTGGGCGATGATCTCACAGAGCACTACGCCTGGCACAACCGGGTTGCCGGGGAAATGGCCCTGTAAGAACCATTCGTCACCCCGCACGGTATACCGCCCCAATGCGTTTCCGTTGTCATCCATCTCCACCTCATCCAACAGGAGCATCGGCTCCCGATGGGGCAGAAATGTTTTGATTTCATCACGGTTCATGCTTCACCTCGGCTAGAAAAGTTTGAAAAGCGTTTGCCCATACTCCACAACGCTGCCATCCTGGGCGCAGACGTCCACCACTTCGCCATCCTTGTCGGCTGTGATTTCGTTGTTGAGCTTCATGGCTTCCACAATGCACATCACATCGCCCTTTTTCACCCGGTCGCCCACCTTTACAAAGGGCTTGCCTCCGGGCTCCGGCGCAACATAGAACACGCCCACCATGGGAGACTTCACTTCATGAATCTGGTTGAAATCCGGACCCGGGTCGGCACTGTGGGCAGGGTTCACAACGCTGCTTGCCACATGCTGAACAGGCGCTGCCTGGGCAGCCGGCTGCGGCTCCAAAGGGCGGAGGGAGGATACTTCCCTGGCAAGCAGGATGCGGGTTTCCCCTTCCGCTACTTCCAGGCGCGTGAGGCCGTGCTGGGAAAACAGGTGGACAAGCTCCCTCAATTGCTTCATGTTCATTTGATGTTCCTCACGGCGAGCGCGCTGTTGTGGCCGCCAAAGCCCAGGGAGATGGACAGGGCTATATCGGGCTTCCAATCGCGCGCGTGATGGGGTACATAGTTAAGGTCGCATTCCGGGTCGGGTTCATCAAGGTTCAGGGTGGGGGGAACGATGCCGGTTTTTACTGCCAGCAGGGCAGCAATGCATTCCACCGCGCCTGCCGCACCCAGCATATGGCCTGTAGCGCTCTTGGTAGAGCTTACCAGCGATTGCCTTGCTTTATCGTCACCCAATGCCAGCTTGATGGCCATTGTCTCGATCTTGTCATTGGGCGGCGTGCCCGTGCCATGGGCGTTGATATATACTTTCTCATCGGGACCGTAGCCCGCTTCGCGTAAAGCCAGTTGGATGGCCTTGGCCGCGCCAAGGCCCTCGGGGTGGGGGGCTGTGATGTGGTTGGCGTCGCATGTATTGCCGTAGCCCACGATCTCGCCATAGATGGGGGCGTTTCGTTTGATGGCGTGCTCCGCTTCTTCCAATAGAATGATGCCGGCACCTTCGCCCATGACGAAGCCCTTGCGCCGCATGTCAAAGGGCAGGCTGGCCAGGTTCGGGTCCTGCTCCTCACTGAGGGCCTTGCAGCTTGTAAACCCGGCAACGGCCAAAGGCTCGATGGCCGCTTCCGACCCGCCGGCCAGAATGGCGTCGGCATAACCGTGGCGGATGGCCCGATACGCTTCCCCGATGGCGTGGGTGGAGGTGGCGCAGGCTGTGACCACCGGCAAACAGGGCCCCTGCGCCCCAAAGCGGATGGCGATGTTGCCTGCCGCCATGTTTCCGATCATCATGGGGATGAAGAAGGGTGACACCCTGTCCGGGCCGCGTGTCAGAAGCTTTTCGCACTCTGTGGAAAAGGTATGCATGCCGCCGATACCGCTGCCCACGTACACGCCAAACCGCCAGGGATCGGTGTTCTCAAACTTGCTGTCCTCCATGGCCTGTACAGCCGCAGCCATAGCATACTGGGCGTACAGATCCAGCCTCCTGGCGGAATATGCATCCATGCCGAAAGCCTGGGGATCAAAATCCTTTACCTGCGCGGCCACCTTCGCTTTGAGGTTTGATGTATCAAAGCGGGTGATGGGGCCGATGCCGCAAACGCCTGAAATCAAATTATTCCAAAAAATAGAAGTGCTGTTCCCTACGGGAGATACCACGCCCAGCCCAGTGACAAATACGCGTTTCATGGCTTTCACCTCACATGTACAGGCCGCCGTCCACTTGTAAAACAGCGCCTGTGATATACCCCGCTTCTTCACCGCATAAGAAGGCTACCGCCGCGGCGATTTCCTCGGCGGTGCCCATACGTTTTGCGGGAACTGCCTGTACCGCTTTTTCTATGAGCTCGGCGCCCAATTTATCCGTCATGTCCGTTTCAATAAAACCTGGAGCGATTGCGTTGCAGGTGATGTTCCTTGCCGCCAGTTCCTTGGCAATGGTTTTCGTAAGCCCGATGAGGCCTGCCTTGGCGGCGGAATAGTTGGCCTGGCCGGGGTTGCCCATCAGCCCTGAAACGGAGGAAATGTTGATGATGCGTCCCCACCGTTTGCGCAGCAAATCGCCGTAGGCGGTACGTATGGCATAGAACGCACCGTTCAGATTCACCTGTATCACCCGGTCGAAGGCCTCCTGCGTCATCCTTGGCGTGAGGCCGTCCATGGTGATCCCTGCGTTGTTGATGAGGATGTCCACCGTGCCCCATTCCTGCTTGACGCGGGCAAAGGCTTCCTGCACTTTTTGCAGGCTGGAAATGTCGCACTGTATGGCCATGGCTTTTCCGCCCTGGGCCAATAGATCATCCAGCGTCTTTTGCGCGGCTTCTTCATTCCCGGCATAGAGGAAGGCCACATGAGCGCCCTCCCTGGCTAGGCGAAGGGCCACAGCCCGGCCAATTCCCCGGGAGCCACCCGTGACCAGGGCGATTTTGTCCTGCATCAGGTATTTCTCCCTTCCACTATGGCCGCCGCTTCCATGAGGCTGGCCGAGTTTTCCACGTGGCATACGGAGGCTTCCGGCAAAACTTTGCGAATAAGGCCCGAAAGCACCGTGCCCGGCCCCAGCTCCACAAACAAATCTGCGCCATCAGCCGCCATGTTTCTCACCGTTTGCTCCCACAGTACGGGATGGTCCACCTGCCCGGACAGCAGCGAAATTGCATCCGCCGCATAGGGAAGAGCAGTCCGGTTGGCGTACAGAGGCATATCAGGTACATTCAGCCCCGAGGCTTGAAGCCACGCATGCAGCTTTTTCGCGGCATCGGACATCAGCGGCGAATGGAACGCACCGCCCACCTTCAGCGGCATTGCCCGGCCGCCCAGGCTTGCCACAGCCTGTATCAAGGCGTCCTTCTGCCCGGCAGCCCCGGAAACCACCACCTGGCCGGGCGCGTTGAAATTCACGGGATACACCTTATCAAACTGCCCGCACAGGGAGCTTACCTGTTCATGATCAAGGCGCAGGACGGCGGCCATGAAACCTGGCTGCGCAACAGCACAAGCTTGCATGAGCGATGCCCTTTCCTGAACAAAGGCAAATGCTTTTTCAAAGGGCAGCATGCTTGTAAATGCCACCGCAGCCGTTTCGCCCAGGGAGAACCCGGCGCACATCTTCGGCATGATGCCCTTCTCCCTGGCTGCAGCGGCACAAGCCAAATCTACCGCAAACAGGCATGGCTGTGTGTTCTCCGTAACGGCCAGTTCCTCCGCGCTGCCTTCAAAGCATTGGCGCAATGTACCGGGACGCAGGACTTCCGCCTGATCGAGTATCTCTTTGGCGGCGGGAGAGGTTTCGTAAAGCTCCTTGCCCATGCCGGGATATTGGGCGCCCTGCCCTGAAAACACAAAAGCTATTTTGCCCACTTTCCGGCACCCCGCAAGCAGTCTTCCGCTTGGGCAAACATTTCGCAAAGAATTTCTTCCACAGGGATGCAGCGGCTCACGAGCCCGGCGGATTGCCCGGCCATGAAGCAGCCTGTCTCCAGGTCGCCTTCCTGTGCGGCCCTTCTGAGCGCGCCGGCTCCAAAGGCTTCCAGCTCAGCATTGCTGATGGACGAGTCCTCTTCCTTTGTGCGGAACGCCTGTACGAAGTTGTTCTTCAGCGCCCTGACAGGGTGGCCCAGCTTGCGCCCGGTGACAATGGTATCTATATCCCGGGCTTTTACGACCATTTCCTTGTATTTATCATGAATGCAGCACTCATTGGAGGCCAGGAACCTGGTACCGCACTGAACGCCCTGGGCGCCCAGCATGAAAGCCGCGGCGATGCCCCGGCCGTCGGCGATGCCGCCTGCTGCCATAACGGGAATGGAAACCGCGTCCGCAACCTGCGGAACAAGCGTCATGGTGGTCAGTTCCCCGATATGCCCGCCGGATTCGCAGCCTTCGGCGATAACGGCAGTAGCCCCATCCCGCTCAACACGCTTGGCAATGGCAACGGATGGCACAACGGGCACCACCTTGATACCGGCCGGCACCCATTTTTTCATGTATACACCAGGCAGCCCGGCCCCCGTGGTCACCACAGGCACCATCTCTTCCAATACAACCTGCGCCGTTTCCTCCACAAAGGGGCTCATGAGCATGATGTTCACGCCAAAGGGACGGTCGGTGAGTTCACGGCATTTTTGGATCTCCGCACGCAGGTACGCCCCATTGGCATTCATGGCGGATATAATGCCCAGGCCCCCGGCGTTGGACACGGCTGCCGCCAGCCTGGCATCGGACACCCAGGCCATGCCGCCCTGGAAAATGGGGTAGCGCAGGCCGAAAATTTTGGTGATTGCCGTTTCCATTATGCTTTCGCCTCGTCGATAACCTTTACAAGATCTTTCACGGAAACCATGTCCTTGGTAATTTCGATGGTGACATCAAAGGCATCCTCCAAGTCCATCACCAGTTCCGCCACGTCCAGGGAATCCAGCTTCAGGTCGGAAAATTTGCTATCCAGGGTGATCTGATCGGAAGTGGTTCCTTTGCGCTGTGCCAGAAGTTCTGCGACTTTTTCAAAGGTGTTCATGATGTAATTCCTCCTGTAAATTTCTTTTTATGAAAGGGATGGTACAAGGGTAGTTCCTTTATTTGTGCCAGCGAAGGATGCAGGCACCGGTGGAAAGCCCCGCCCCGAAGGCGCACATGGCAATGAGGTCCCCATTGCTCAGGCGTCCTTCCTTATTCATCTCATCCAGAAGGATGGGAATGGTGGCTGAGGAGGTGTTGCCTACACGGTGAATGTTGTTTGGGAATTTTTCCTCCGGCTGATTCAGCCGCTGGCGCACGGATTCCAGGATACGGTGGTTGGCCTGATGGAGAAGGAACCATTGGATATTCGACAAATCAACGCCGGCTTCCTGCGCCGCCTTTCCGATATCCTCTGTGGCATGGGACACGGCGAAGCGAAACACTTCCTGCCCGGCCATATGCACGCCCGGCGGGATTGCGGAAGGCTTTGTGAAAGGACAATTGCCCGGCGCAGGCTGTATGTACAGCATATCCTTATCTTCCGCCACGGACAGCCGAATGGATAAAAGCCCATCCTGCCCGTCTATCACAACGGCTCCTGCTCCGTCGCCAAAGAGTACGCTGGTAGCGCGATCCCTCCAGTCGCACAGCCGCGACATACCCTCCGCACTGAGTATCAAGATTTTTTTTGCCTTGCCGCTTTCCAAGTAGGCCGAGGCCACATCCAGCGCATACAAAAAGCCTGTGCAGGCGGCGTTCAAGTCCATGCAGGGGCAATTGGCACCTATGGCCTTTTGCACCAAGCAGGCAATGGCCGGGGCGATTTGTTCTCCCCGGCAGGTCGTGCCCAGGATCAAATCCAGCTCGGAGCCTTCCATTTGGGCGTCGATAAGCGCCCGTTGAGCCGCAGAAATGGCCAGGTCAGTCAGCGTTTCTTCCGATAAAATGTGCCTGCTTTGAATGCCTGTCCTTGTTTGAATCCATTCGTCGCTTGTGTCTAGAAACTGTTCCAGTGCCGCATTGGGCACGGATAGGGCCGGCAGCGCACTGCCTGTACCCAGTATTCTCAATTCGCTTCAACTCCTTGAATCGGGCTTTCATCCTGTATACGAATATTCAGCTCCTGCTTGAGGAAGAATGACTGCAGGTTTTTCAGCCCCTTTAGCAAGACTTCCCGTTCTTCCTGTGGGATATCCCGGGAAATTGCCTGCACCATGCGCCGGTGAAAAAACCGGTGCGCCGCCTCAGCCCGCCTGCCTTCCTCCGTCAAAAGTACGTGAACCGTCCGCCCGTCCTCGCGGCCCTTGTGCTTGCGCACATAGCCCTTTTGCGCCAGCTTGCCTACGGCCACCGTCACCGTGGGCAAGGTGATGGAAAGGTCCTGGGCAATGTCCGTAATGGTGCGTCCCTTCTCCGGCTCCTTGTGGATGGCCTCCAGCATGTGCAGCTCGCTGATGCTCAGCTTGTTGCCGCTCATGCTTTTGAGCGCTTCTTCCTCCAGCTTGAGTATCGAATGAAAGGTATTCACCAAGAGGTCATTGAGGGCTGTACTGAACGGGTCCATAGTCCACCTCGGTTTCATTTGTTAGTCAAACTAACTAACAGAAGCGATTATACCCCTGCCTATTATAACTGTCAAGAGGGTGGAAAATGTCGAAAAAGCGCTGAAGGGATGAGGGCAGGCGCAGCGTGAAGGATCTTTTCGTGCCTCTTTCATATCCTTATTCACTGCGTTCCTCCTGGATAACTTCTTGCGAATTTGCATTCAGTCGTCTTGCCCTGCAAACAGATGAGGGTATGCAAGCTGCGCCAAGTCTTTTACGCTTTGCACAATGAACTGAGATTTATGGAGGCTTAATGGATGCACATTGCGGTTTTTGATCGCCGTGGCACAAGAAAGACTTGGATTATTTAGCAGATAAACAATTGAACCTTCCACATAATCGTCACCAATTTCGTATAGGGATCCATCGGTATCTAAGTAATAAGGATTGACAGTAATCAGATCAGGGTTCCATTCCACTAACAGCTCATCGTTCATCTCGATGTAGTCCGTGTCACTTCCGCTTGCATTGATTACGCCGGCGGCACGCGCTATGATGTAGAAGTTGTTTGGCCTATAACATTCAGGATCGCTGTAATCGAAATGTGTCACACGTACACGCTTTTCTTCAGGAACGCTTGCAACGATTTGCGTGATTTGCGCGAGCGCGGCGTCAATATCGAGCACCATTTGGGCAGCCATATCCTTCGCGCCAACCGTTTCGCCTAATGTTAACAGTGTATTCTCGATATCTTCGATGGTTTCCGGTGCATCCAGAAACAAAACGGCTATGTTTGCCTGCTTAAGTGCTGGGAAAAACATTTCATAGTCACCAGAAAGTCCTGACCAAAGCACCACCAAATCCGGTTCAAGATCGAGAATATCTTCATCGGTGGAATACTGCAGATAGTTACCCCGGATATGCTTTGTCAAATCCATCGTCGGTGAGTACGCCTCTCCGTTTTCCCAATATTCATGCCCAACATAGACAATCCGGCCGGGTTCTATCATTTCCAAAAGCATCTCTTCTGCAAACAGCGGAAAGACAACAATGCGTTGCGGTGTGTCGGGAATCTGCACCTGGCTTTGCACTTCACCGCCTGCGTATGCTATTGCAACATCCGACGAAACAATGCAAAGTGAAAAAGTAAGCAATAGTACCATTTTTGTGACAAAACTCGCCGTATGAAAAATGCAAAAATGGTTTCTTTGCATGTAACCTCTTCCTTTCCGTTTTCCATGGGAGTACCCGATCAAGTAGAATATTCAATAGAATGAATGTCCGGTATCCTATTGCATACTTAACGTTGGATGGAAATGATTTCTTGCGATATGCCAAAATGACATGATCATCGAACATTAGCTTTTTCATTGTAGTATCATTTCAAAAGAAAAGTCCGGCGGGGCATGCTGCTTGCCGCATGCCCTGCCGAACTCATAGATGCATCAGGGATTCGATTATACGTTCTGCTGCACAATCTTCATCACCGCCACGCCGCTTACATCTCCCTGACCAGTAAGCAGGTCTTTGGGGGCATGAATGTTGAACATAAAGCCGTTGTCGTCATATTTTCCATCGATGCCCTTTGCAAATTCCTCCCGCATGGCGATGTGCTCCACTTTTCCCGCAACCAGGGAAATGATGCCCGCGCCGGACAAATCCAGCGAATGGGTTAGCTTGCACTCCAGGCATAGAAACGCTTCATTGATGCGGGGAACGGCAACCGTTTTGGCAGGTTCCTGTGTAAATCCGCCCGCCTCGAACTCATCCATGTCCTCGCCGTTTTGCTGGATGGTTTTGATCAAACCGTCATAATAGTCCTTGGAAAGGAAGTTGACCACAAATTCCCCCGTTCGGGCGATGTTTTTGTAGGTGTGGCCATGCTGGCTCAGCCCGCCCAGGATGGCGTGGAACGCCTGCCCGTCGCCGCAAAAAGTGCTCCAGGAATGAAAGCATACGTTGGGCTGGCCGTTCTCCTTGAGGGTGGTGATGGCAAACAGCAGGTTGGGAATACCGCAGGCGTACTCCAGGTGGGAGAAAAAGGTATACTGGCCGTCCCAGGTGGCGGTAAAGTTTTCGGGCTTTACATTGCCCATTTCAATCTTGTTCATGGTGATCCTCCCTTTTTTCTTCCATTGTACAGGAGGAACAGGATATCTGCATGTCGTGTTCATCATAGGCTCGGCACATTTTTTTCGCGATCGTATGTATTTCATCCGCCATGTCCATGGGCTCCAGTACTTTCGCCTTGTCGCCAAAGCCCAGAATCCAGCTCACCATATACGATCTGTTGGTGTAACCGGTTTCAAAGCGAAGAGTTCCGTCCGCCTGCTTCGTTATGCAGCCGGGGCCATAGCTGTCGATTAGTTGGTACAATACAGACGGGTCAAACAGGACAACGACCCGGTGCTCATCCGGGAAACGGGAAGCAAAATCCATGCTGCCGGGCGGTATTTCCCTCGGCTTGAAGGTTTCAGGAGTAAGCTCAAGCCCCCACAGGCGGCTTAGCTTGAACAGGCGGAAATCTTCCCGCTCCAGGCAATAGCCGAACACATACCAGGCCGACCACCAAAAGGTAATGCAATAGGGTTCAATCAGCCTGCGGGATTGTCCCTTTTCGGAATAATAATCAAAAGTGATGAGCCTAGAAAAATGGATTGCCTGTTTGATTAATGATATCTTCTCCGACAGGCTGCCCCTGTAATGGGAGGAAAGGTCAATGACCATGCTTTCCCGCAGAGAGATGACGGCTTCGCTGTTTTTGGTCAGCTTCTCCAGCATGCGCTCGGTCTGCGTGGAGCCGGAAACAGTGCCGATGCCCTTGAGTGCGGCCAGCAGCGTTTGCAGCTCCTCCACGGTGAGCACAGATTTGTCCAGCTTGTAGCCTTCGGCCAGGGAGATGCCGCCGCTGCCGCCCTGTCTTGTGACGATGGGAATCCCCGCCATGCAAAGCGCGTCAATGTCCCGCCCGATGGTGCGGCGGGTGACTTCAAACTTTTTGGCAAGCTGCTCGCGGTGACGGAGCCGCTTTGCAACAGCGTGGTCAGGATGCCCATGAGCCTGTCGAGTTTCATATGCACTCCTTTTCCAAACAACGAGTGTTTCGATGAAAAACATCAAAAGCCCTGCATGACAAAAATGCCCCGGCGGCCATAGGCTGCCAGGGCATTGTTCATATGGATATTGGGTTCTTACTTCATGGGCGTTAAGCGTAACGCAAAATCAAACTTCGTTTCATTAAAAGCGTACTTCTCAAGTAGCTTTGGCCCGCAGCTGTTGGAGCCGATGCCGTTCAATTTGTAATCCACGCAAAGCACAGGGCCGGGGGCTTTTTGCAGCTCAAAATTGTGCGCCTTGTGCGTCAGCTCCTCCTGGGTGTAGGGAGACAAATTGAAGGAGAAGTCCGTCTCGCTGTCCATGCGCAGGCCAAAGCCGTTATTGTCTGTGACTTCCGCAAAGGCACAGCCAAAGTGGCTGCCGTTCTCCTGGGGACGCAAATAATCCTCATGGTTCTTCTCCGCTGTGGTGGAAAACACGCACAGGAAGGATGCCCGGTGTTTGTCCACATAGCTTTCATAGGGACCATAGCCAAGATACCGGGCATTTTTAACATCGCCGGGCAGAGGAAGCCGCAGGCCAAACCGGGGCAGGGATGGCATATTTGCATCCTTTTCGCATGAAAAGCTTGCGTCGATGGCCCCGTCCTTCCCGATCACATACCTCGACTGCACCTGTAAAACGGGCTGGATGTAGACAGGAGCAAGGGACAAATGGCAGGTGATCACAGCCAGCCCGTCCTTAACTTCGCACGTAGCATCGTAGGCCCTCTGTATGGCCCGGTCATACCCCGCCTTGATCCACTCATTTTTCAGGTTGCGGTCGTTGTCGGTGGGCGCGCGCCAGATGTTGAGCATCACGGGCCCGGTGATCAGGCTGCGATTGCCTACAACCATTTGGTCAAAAGCGCCTGTCCGCACATCGAAACGGTAGCGGAAGTCTACGCCTGAGATGGTGATATACCGGTAATCCTGCTTTACCTCCACACCACTAAAAGGCAATGCCTTCAGTTTGCGCTCCCGGCGTACAAGCTCAAACTGGTCCCGGCCAAGCAGCGAGCCCGCCGGAATCAGGGGATGGCTGCCCGATGCCCTGTAGGTTATGTTCAGGAAACAATCGCCGCCAGCTGGCGTATCAAAATCCAGGGTATAGGCCTTTTCACCTCTGGGCGGGAGGGAGAAGCCTTCCACCTCGCCTGATTGCACCACATCCCCATCCTGTGTTACGGCAAAGGATACAGTCAGTACATCCTTTGCGTCCGCAAAGTCCAGGGTGCTTTTGAAAAGGATCTCGCCTTTTGCAAGGTTTAAGGCTCTGGCCCGAATCGGCCTTATCACGTTTTGATATTCCTTCAAGCCTGTATGGGGCCTGCGGTCGGGGTAGACAAGGCCGTCCATGCAGAAGTTTCCGTCATGGGGGAACTCGCCGAAATCGCCGCCATAAAAGTACTTTTTCTTTCCCTCCGCCGTTTTGCCCATGTATACGGCATGGTCGCACCACTCCCACACAAAGCCGCCGCACAGGCCGGGGTACTTCTCCATCATCTCCCAGTAATCTTCCGCGTCCCCGGGGCCGTTGCCCATGGCGTGGATGTATTCGCACAGCACGTAGGGCTTTTTCACCTGTTCCCCGCTGAAATAGTCGCCGATCTCCTTGAGGGACGGATACATGCGGCTGTACACGTCCAGCGCGTCCTGGCTTGCGGGATCACACTTGGGTTGATGCATCGCTCCCTCATAATGTGTAAGGCGTGTAGGATCGTACTCCTTCACCCAGCAGGCCGCCGCATCGAAGTTGACGCCATAGCCGGCTTCGTTGCCCAAAGACCAGAAAACCACCGCAGGGCAGTTCTTGTCGCGGATCACGTTGCGTTGCACACGGTCCAGAATGGCCTGTTTGAAGCGCGGATCCCTTGCCAGCGCGCTATAATTGTACGCAAATTCTCCGCCCAGCTTTTCAATGGTGCCATGGCTTTCCACGTCGGATTCGGCGATCATGTAAAACCCATACCTGCCGCATAGCTGCGGGAACCAGGGCGCGTTGGGGTAATGGCTGGTGCGGATGGCGTTGATGTTGTGCTGCTTCATAATCGACAAGTCCAGCATCGCCTGTTCCCTGGATATGGTGTAGCCGGTGACAGGATCGATGTCGTGACGGTTGACACCCTTTAAGCGAATGCGCTTGCCATTGAGCAGTATGATTCCGTTTTGAATCTCAATCTTGCGGATACCCACCGGGATGGCAATGGATTCACCGCCGCCCGTTATCATCAATGTGTACAAAGCAGGCGTTTCCGCCGTCCAAAGGGAGGCGTTTTCCAAGGCAAAATGCGCATTGCCTGTGCCTTGCTTACGGGCGATTTCTTTTCCGTCAGGGCCAAGAAAAGTAAACTCCAGGGGAAAGGGCTCCCCGGCGTAATCCAGCTTCACATCTACAAATGCACCCTCAAAGCGTTCATCCGGGCATGCGTTCACCGTTATGTCCCACACATGGCGCATGGGGCGCAGCAAAAGATACACATCCCGAAAGATGCCGGACATGCGCAATTTGTCCTGATCCTCCAGATAGCTGCCATCGCACCATTTCAATACGGCTACCGTGAGGGTGTTTTCACCGGCGCGCACATAGGAGGTGATTTCAAATTCACCTGTGGAGTGGGATACCTGGTTGTAGCCTACAAACTGCCCGTTGATAAACAGGTACAGGCAGGAATCCACACCTTCGAAATCAATATAGCAGCGCATGGATGTATCCACAATGGTAAAGGTTCGCCTGTACACGCCGCAGGGATTTTCCCTGGGAACATAAGGCGGATCGTAAGGAAAAGGATAGCGTACATTGGTGTACTGGTGGCGGTCATAGCCGTGGTTTTGCCATACCGACGGTACGGGGATGGTTATATTCCCCAGGGGAAAATCCTCGCGCCCGATATCCTCAGGAATGTCCTCCACGCTTTCATAATAGGCAAACGACCAGTCGCCGTTAAGTGTGATGCGGCGGGATGTGTCCTCCCCGGCCGCGGCAAGCATTTCATTTGCACAGGGCAAGTAATAGGCGCGGGGCGATGAGGTATTCACGTGCAGCACCTGGGGGGCTTCATAATAGCGTGCAAGCATACTGTTCTTCCTTTCCCGATATGGAAATTCCACAGCCTATATTGTAACCAAACACCGCGTTTCGTCCATTGACAAAAAGGGCAAAAACATGCACAATGTGCGCATCAGTTTAGGCTATGTACCGGGAGGGGAACGCTTGCCATGCGCATGGATGCAGGATATTTCTACGGCCATGACGTAGACGATGCAGGAGCGGAACATGCCATTTTTGTCTCGAGCTGCGGCCATTACCAGTTGATCCGCAGGGAGACGTTTGAAACCATCCGCCGGGAAGGCAGGCAGGACTGGCAGCTATTGTACATGGCAGGCGGCAAAGCCCACTTTTATCTTCCGGATGGGGAGCTTATTGCCAGGGAAGGGGAAGCTTTTTTGTATCCGCCCGGCCAGCCGCAGCGTTATGGGTATATTTTGAGTGAAAAGCCGGATGTATACTGGCTGCATTTTTCCGGAGCCCAAGCCCTTGAACTACTCAAAAAGGCCGGGTTTCCGGAGCTTTCGGTTTTCCATCCCGGTGTTCATGATGATTGCATCCTGCTGTTTGACAGGATCATCAGGGAACTGCAGCGCAGCGGCCTGTATTGCCAGGAGCTGGCCGCCTCCCATGCCCAGGCGCTGATCTACCTGCTTTCCAGGGGAATGGAAGAAAAAAACGGACAGCAATACGCCAAAGGCCCGGAGATACAGCAGTTGGTGGAATGGTTCCACCGACATCCGGAGGAATCGCTGCCCATGAGGGAATACGCGCACCGCGTGAACATGAGCCTTTCCACCTTTATAAGAAGGTTCAGGGCCCACACGGGATTGCCGCCGCAAAGGTATATTGTGCGGCTGCGCATGGGCCACGCAAGGGAGCTGCTTGCTTCCTCCCAAATGCCCGTCACGGATGTGGCACGCATCGTAGGCTATGATAACCCGCTCTATTTCAGCCGCATGTTCAAAAAAGAAACGGGCCTGTCACCAAGAGCGTATCGGCAGGCGGTGTGCGCATCGGAAATAGAGAATGAATAACGTATCGTAGTTTGTCAGCTATTGAAGCAACAAATCTCCGTGAATGGTATTTGATTCGGATCAAACTGAAAAAAATGCTTATACCAAACGTACAAAGGCTGATATATAAAAAAAACCGGAAGCAAAGGATACGCTTCCGGTCTTGTGCGAGTATTTCAAAGTGACTACCTGGTTGCAGCAAACGTCTTCCCGTCTTTTTTGCACATGGCCTTGATGGCATTCCTGCCCGACTGGGCTGCGGTGGTAATGCCGCCCCAGGCTTCCACCCATTGCCCCGCCATGTACAAGCCTTCAATGCCGCGATAAGCGTACTGCGGCTTGCCTTGCAGAAGTGATTTGATCATGCTTTTGTTTGGCTTGCGTGCTTGCATGGCCCCCATCCAGTTTCCGGTGTACCTCTCCCTGGTAACGGGAGTGGACACATCCGACACCACCACCTTGTCCCGTATGCCAGGGTGATGCTTGTCAAGAATGGCAACAACCATATCTAGGCAGCGTTTTTTCTCTTCATCATACCGGACGGTATCATCAGCGATGTTTTTCCACCATCCGTAATCGGAATCGATAAAAACGGTCAGCGCGCTTTTGCCAGCATGCGCAGCGTCCTTATCGTAATACTTGTTGTGTACAGTAATCCGTTCATGCTCACGCCCTGCCGCCATCATGCTTTCCTTCATAATATAGGTCATGGGGCCATGCTGATTGGAAAAATCCATATCTACGCCCAGATTCACCTGAACGGGCTGATCCGAAACGTCCTGCGGCTGATAATCCCACTGCGTATCCGCTTGGGTTTTGCCAAGCAGCAGCGACGTGGAAAAGCGCCCGTCGGCAGCGGAAAGGACACGGTCCGCCATGATGCGCGTCCCGTTTTCCAGCAGCACACCCTTGACCGCCCCATTCTCCACAATCAATTGGGCCACTTTCGACTTGTATCGAGTGCTGCCCCCCAATTCTACGAATCTTCTCTCTATGGCCCGTGCAAAAGACAGCCACCCACGTTCAGGGATGCCGGCCATCTTCCGATGGGCATAGGCCAATGGCAGCAGTACGGTCAACAGCGGCACATCCAATCCGCCGAAATGGACGAGATTGTGGAAAACTGTCTGAAGGGCCGGGTCTTTGACTGTGCCGGCGAATTGACGTATGGTCAGCCTGCCGTATTTCATCAGGGCGGGCAGAAGCTTCATGGAAGACAGGAACGCCTTTCCCTTTTCCTTTACCGCAGCCCATCCGCGAGCGTCGGAAAACGGGATATCCATGTTCAGCACCGACCGGATGGCATGGGTAAACGCCCGGATGCAGGCTTCTTCCGCCGGGAAATATTCCATAAGATGTGCTTCCAGCCTGTTCACATCCGTATAGATGGTTACAGTACGGCCATCCAACAAACGAATGGACCCGAAACTCTCCCCGTAATGCAGCGGGCAATAGGTGGTAACGCCGATGTCGCTCCACAACTTGTACAAGGGGCTGCCCGGCGCGGAGCCTGCCAGCCCGGCCACGCTGCCATCAAAGAGAAACCCGCCCCGCCGCCAGGAGGTGCACAATCCGCCGGGGGTTACGTTCATTTCCAGTATGGTTGTCGTGTACCCGTTCATGGCGGCATAGCAGCCTGCTGTGAGTCCGGCGGTACCCGCGCCGATGATGATCAACTTCGTTTCCATCTGTTACACCTGCATGGCACCATTCTTCGGCCTTGCAGCGGCCAGAGAAACAATGCATACAACCGTAAGCACAAACAGGCATGCAAACATCGCCGTCATGGCTGTGTTACCAAGCTGCAGGTAATACCCACCCGCTGTAAAAACTGAATAGAGCAAAGCACCCAGCCCCATGCTGCGCAAAAATCCGCCCAGCGGCTTTTTTTGGAAGGCCAGTATGCCTCCTGCGATGAGAAGGAGCGCCGTGATAATTTCGCTGATGATATGGGCGGCGATACGTTATGGCTCTTTAGCTAGTTCCGGTACCTGGTTTGTGGTCAGCAGCATGACCCACAGGGCGATCATGCATATTCTGACAAAGATGCAATAGAGGTTTATGGCTTTTTTCATACCTTCATCCTCCTTACGAACACATATATAGCACATTGTCATCTATCCTGCAATGGTTATATGCAAGGCAGTGTTTACATTTGTATGACCGCCTTGATCCCCTCTCCCGCAGCGATAAAAAGCATCGAATTTTGTTGTAATTTCAGAAGGGTTTTTTTCACAGGCCAACGAATCATTGACGCGGTATGCATTGCCTTTGCATGCAAAAAAGTTGGAATAGTGATACATTCGGCTCCGGAAAAGACAACAAAAGGGGGATCATTGATGGAAACAAAGTGGAAGCTTCCTTGCCTTCTTTCCGCCCTTATCGCCGTGCTGGCGGCAGCCGCATCCTTTGGAGGACTGTTCTTCCCCGGCCTGTACAGGGACAACGCGCTGATTACCTGTGCATGGCGCGGCAACGACTTCATCACCCTTGCCGCGGCTGTCCCCGGCCTTATGGTTTCCATGCTGCTAACCGCGCGCGGCTCAAAAAGGGCACATCTGATTTGGGCCGGCATGCTTGGGTACATGGTGTACAACTACATCTTTTACCTGTACGGCGCGGCGTTCAACGTCTTTTTCCTTCCGTATGTGCTGTTGTTCACCCTTTCCATGTATGCGCTGATTCTTACGGTGGCAAAGCTGGATGTTCCCGCGGTTCACCGGCAGTTTTCCCCGCGCACCCCGGTCCGGTTCATTGGCGGCTTCATGGTCTTTTTCGCTGCGCTGCTGGGCGCCATGTGGGTTGCCATGTCACTCAGCTTTGTATTTACAGGCATTGTTCCCCAACCCATATTGCAGACCGGCCATCCCACCGGCGTCGTGTTTGCCACCGACCTGTCGCTGCTGGTACCCGCCATGGCCCTGGGTGGTGTGCTTCTTTGGAAACGCCGTCCCACAGGATACATATTGGCCGCCATCGTGCTCATCAAGGCCTGCACCTATGGCCTGGTGATGATCTCCATGTCGGTGTTCACCTATCATGGGCTGGGCACTGTCGATCCCTTTATCCCGCTGTGGGCATTTTTGAGCGCAGGATGCATCGCTGCCTGCGGCCTTCTTTTTTGGAACATGAAAGAAAAAGCAAAAGCATAGTGGTCGGCAACATCAAACTGATACTCTGCAATAGGGAGGGCACTGTATGTCCATGCTTGAGCTTGGGGTCAACCGCAACGCCGGGAATGCCATCAAGGAAAGGAAATACGGTTTGGGCCTTATCGGGGCCATGCTGTTTTCAAGAACCCTGCTCTTTTTGCTGATCCAGTTCATTTTGTTCGCCTGTTTCAAGGTTTCCGGCGTACCGTCGCCCTGGGAGCAATCCGCCAACTGGTGGACGCTGAACGTTGCCGTGGCCAACGTCATCTGCGTGCTATTGCTCCACAGGCTGTTAAGCAAGGAAGGGAAAAGCTTTATTGATTTTTTTGAGTTCCGCAAGGGCGAGATCCTCAAAAGCTTTCTTGTCATGTCGGGTTTCCTGCTGTTGTGCATGCCTGCGGCCTTCCTGCCAAATATTTTTTTGGGGAATGCGCTTTTCGGCGATTATATGAAAGCGGTTGAACTGGTGTACAGGCCGATGCCCGTATGGGCCGCTTGGCTGCAGTGCTTTGTGTTCCCGCTGACGATGCCGCTGGGAGAACTGACTGTTTACTTCGGTTACGTGATGCCGCGGCTGGAAGCCATCACCAAAAAGAAGTGGCTCGCCCTTGTCCTCCCGGCGCTGATGCTATCCTTCCAGCACGCTGCCCTGCCGCTTTTGTTTGATACAAGGTTTGTGCTCTGGCGGCTTTTGATGTTTTTGCCCTTCGCCTTTTTGATCGGGCTGTTGATCCGGTGGAAGCCCAGGCTGTTCCCGTATATCCTCATCGGCCATTTCCTGATTGATATCATGAATGCGGTATCCATCCTGATGGTGTCCCTGGCTCAATAGACTATTCAAAATCATTTTTGCTTAGGCCACAAGCTAAAAAACGCACCACAGGACATGCGGCAAAGAAACCGCCAATCCGGTGGTGCGTTTTTTATTTTGTCCGGGTTTATACCAGTACCGGTTCCTTTTCTTTTTCCTTTGCATCCATTTGGTTTGCCTTCTGCTCCGGCTGCTGTATTTGGGGCGCACCGCCGTAGTAGGCGTAAAGCAGTATGCTTTCCAGATCCTTGATCCTGGGATACACCGGGTTGGCGGTGGTGCACTGGTCTTCAAAAGCCCGTTGGGCGATAACCGGCACACGTTGAAGGAAGGCCTTTTCATCAATGCCGAGGTCTTTTAAGGTCGCCGGGATGTTCACCTTCTGTGTAAGGCTCCTTATGGCAGCAATCAGGCTCTTCACCTGCTCATCCGCCGTGTCTCCTGTGAGGCCCAAAACCCTGGCAATCTTGGCGTACCGCTTGTCGGCGGTATATGTGCCGTATTTGGGGAAGGTGGCAAACTTGTCGGGTTTTTGGGCATTGTAGGCGATTACATAAGGCAGGATGACCGCATTGGCCCGGCCGTGGCTGACATGGAACTCACCACCTATTTTATGGGCCAGGGAGTGGTTGATGCCCAGGAATGCGTTGGTGAAGGCCATACCCGCAATGCAGGAGGCGTTGTGCATTTTCTCTCTGGCCAAGGCGTCATTCTGGTCAAGGTAGCTGCGCGCAAGGTATTCAAAAATCATTTCAATGGACGTAAGCGCCAGCCCATCGGTAAAGTCGGAGGCCAGCACCGACACATAGGCCTCTATTGCATGGGTCAATACGTCCATCCCCGTATCCGCCACAATGGTTTTGGGCAGTGACATCACAAACTGCGGGTCGATGATGGCCACATCCGGCGTCAGCTCATAATCTGCCAGGGGGTATTTTACGTTGCCATTGCGCTTGTCGGTGATCACGGAAAAGCTGGTAACCTCCGAGCCCGTGCCGCTGGTGGTGGGAATGCATACCATCTGTGCCTTTTTCCCCAGGTTGGGGAAATGGAACGCCCGCTTGCGGATATCCAGAAACCGCAATCTGAGCCCGTCAAAGGAGGTTTCCGGGTACTCGTAGAACAGCCACATGCCCTTGGCCGCATCCATGGCGGAGCCGCCGCCCAGGGCAATGATCACATCCGGCTGAAAAGCCTTCATGGCCGCAACGCCCCGCTCGATGGTCTCCACAGAGGGGTCGGGCTCCACCTGGTCAAAAATCTCACTGTGGCAGTACACCGTGCGCTTCCGAAGGTAATGGAGCACCTTGTTCACATAGCCCAGCTTCACCATCACAGGGTCGGTGACGATAAAGGCCCGGCTGATGTTTGGCATGTGGGCCAAATACTGCACGGAATTTTGCTCGAAATAGATTTTCGGTGGGATTTTGAACCACTGCATGTTCACCCTTCGATGGGCTACCCGCTTTTTGTTGATCAGGTTCACCGTCGAAACGTTGGCAGTGGTGGAGTTGTGGCCGAAGGAGCCGCAGCCCAATGTAAGGGAGGGCGTGTTGGCGTTGTAAATATCCCCGATAGCGCCCTGGGAAGAGGGAGCATTGGCAATCACCCGGCCGGCCTTCATGGCTTCGCCGTACGCCCTGCACAGGTCCTCGTCGTCGGAATGGATCACGGCGGAATGTCCCAGGCCGCCCAGCTCCAGCATGTCCTTGGCATAGCGGAAGCCATCCTTTTCATCCTTGACCACAAAGTAAGCCAGCACCGGTGAAAGCTTCTCCAGAGACAGAGGATACTGCCGGCTGGGTTCCGGCAGCTTTGCAATCAGGATTTTTGTATTCTCGGGCACGCTTAATTGAATCTGGTCCGCAATCCACTTGGCGGTCTTGCCCACCGCCTTCGGGTTGACCCCTTCCCGGCCGGCTGGCATCATATATTCCGTCAGCTTTGCGATTTCATCGGGCTTCAAAAAATAACAGTTGTTCTCCTGCATAAAGGCTTCAAACCTCGGGGCTATGATCTCATCCACAATCACGCCCTGCTCCGAGGCGCAAATCATGCCGTTGTCAAACGTTTTGGAAAGCATCAGGTCTGTGCAGGCCCTCTCCACGTTCACCTTGCGGTGGATATAGCAAGGCACGTTGCCGGGACCTACCCCCAGAGCCGGCTTGCCCGCACTGTAGGCGGAATGCACCATGGAGGAGCCGCCGGTGGCCAGGATCAGGGAAACGCCCTTGTGCTGCATCAGCGCAGTGGTGGCCTCCACGGAAGGGTGCTCAATCCACTGCACACAGCCTTCCGGTGCGCCGGCTGCAATAGCCGCATCACGAACAATGCGGGCGGATTCCGCGGAGCATATCTGGGCGGATGGGTGAAAGGCGAAAACGATGGGGTTACGGGCCTTTAGACAGATCAGCGCCTTGAACAGCGTAGTGGATGTGGGGTTGGTGACGGGTGTAACCCCGGCCACCACACCTACCGGCTCCGCCAGCTCAATGTATCCCTCCTGCTCATTTTCATCCACCACGCCAACGGTTTTCAGGTTCTTGATGCTGTGCCAGATGTATTCCGTGGCAAACATGTTCTTGATCACCTTGTCCTCCACGTTGCCGCGGCCCGTTTCCTCCACCGCCATCTGGGCAAGGCGCATATGTGCCTCCAGACCGGCAAGTGTCATAGCATGCACGATTTTGTCCACCTGGGTTTGGTTAAGGAGCATATATTTTTCCAATGCTTCCTGCGCCTTGTTTACCAGGCTGTCGATCATATTCTCTACTGATTTCATGTCCTGCTCTTTTGCCATGGGGAGCTTCCTCCGTTTTTTGTATTTGGGGACCAGTCTCCACTTGCTTCCGTCTTGTTAATATTTTAACATAATATTGTTAAAATTTCAACAATCTTTTTGAATTAGGTACAGTACAGTCTTTACCAGCAAGGCAGCCTTTAACCCAAATCATTCATGTGCAATCGTTCAGCACAATAACAGGCGTTTGTTCCGAAAATACCATGCAGACATAAAGCGGCACAGGCGGGTGAACACAGTTCGCCCCTACATTCGTTGGAGTTTGCCGGCTTCTCTACCATGGCCTAGTATAGCCGGAAGAACACCCAACAAACTCTTTCCGGCGTAGGGGCGAACTTTGTTCGCCCGCTTTGCATGGGCTATTGATACGTTGGGGGTGAAATGCATATCCAAAAATGATCCTGCCATAAACTGAATATGAAACCTTGTGATGCAGGTTGTATTACAATATTTTGTTTTTTGGCTGTTTTCCATTGTTTTTTTTATGATTTTTGAAGGATTCATGCCCCAAAAATGCATTTTTGTGCTTACATCCCCTGCGGATTTGTGGTAAAATCATTGTCAACCCTCAAAAAGATACATGGATGGGTGAGGTTATGGAATACCGACAGGGTTTGCCCCTTCGGCAGGGGCTGTACGATCCAAGGAATGAGCATGACGCTTGCGGCATGGGGTTTGTTGTGAGCATCGGCGGGGAAAAATCCCACGATATACTGGAAGATGCTCTCACGGTTCTGGAGAATTTAAGCCACCGCGGCGCACACGGCGCGGATGAGCATACCGGCGATGGTGCCGGCGTGCTGACGCAGATACCCCACGCATTTTTTAAACGCGACTGTCTGACGCTTGGCATCTCCCTGCCGGAGGCGGGGCACTACGGGGTGGGCATGATCTTTGCCCACAGGTATGAGGATTTCCGCAAAAAGCAGATGGCTGCCTTTGAGGACATCGTCCTCAAGGAAGGGCAGACGATTCTTGGATGGCGCGAGGTGCCCATTGATTTCACCACCATCGGGGAAAGTGCCAAGGCCGCGCTGCCCAGGTTCATTCAGGTGTTCATCGGCAAAAGCTACGACATCGATTGCGGCATGCCCTTTGAACGCAAGCTGTTTCTCATCCGCAAGCTGGCGGAAAAAACCATTCCACAGTTAAGCGAGGACAACGGCGGCATCTTCTATATTTCCAGCCTGTCCTCCAAGACCATCGTGTACAAGGGGATGCTCACGGCCTCCCAGCTTCGCAGTTTTTATCTGGACTTGTCGGACCTGGACTATGCTTCCGCATTGGCCATGGTGCATTCCCGCTTCAGCACCAATACATTCCCCAGCTGGGCCAGGGCCCATCCCAACCGGTACCTGGTGCACAACGGCGAGATCAACACCATCCGGGGCAACGTAAACTGGATGAAGGCGCGGCAGCGCAGCATTGTATCCCCCCTCCTGGAGGATATATCGAAGGTATGCCCGGTGATCGACGAAACGGGCAGCGACTCTTCCATGTTCGACAACTGCCTGGAGTTTTTGTACCTGACAGGCAGGTCTTTACCCCATGCCGCCATGATGATGATTCCCGAGCCCTGGGAGAAGAACCCGCTCATGACGGATGAGAAAAAAGAGTTTTACAAGTATCAGAGCTTTTTGATGGAGCCGTGGGACGGCCCCGCGGCCATGGCCTTCTCCGACGGCGATGTCATCGGCGGCATGCTGGACCGAAACGGCCTGCGCCCCTCCCGCTACTATGTCACCAAGGACAATAGGGTGATCCTGGCCTCGGAAGTGGGCGTGGTGGATTTAAAGCCCGAAAACGTGGCCTACAAGGGGCGGCTGGAACCTGGCAGAATGCTGCTCATCGATACCGTGCAAAAACGCATCATCTCCGATGAGGAACTCAAAAGCAGCGTCGCCAGGGAATACCCCTATCCCGAATGGAACAAAAAGCATATCTTCCCCCTCACTTCGCTGCCAGAAGCCTCAAAGGAGGAAGCGCCTGTTCCCGAAGACCTGACAAGGCTGCAAAAGGCATTCGGCTACACGTACGAGGACATCTACAAATTCCTGCTGCCCATGGCGGTAGCGGGAGAAGATCCCATAGGGGCCATGGGCATGGATACGCCCCTGGCG
>JAEZLW010000183.1 GCA_023415145.1 Bacillota bacterium
GTGCAGGACCTGACCCTGGAGGACTTTCTGGAAAACATGCAGCAGATGAAAAAAATGGGCCCGCTGCAAAACGTGCTGGGCATGCTGCCCGGCGTGGGCGCGAAATTGAAGGACGTTGAAATAGACGACAACGCCATGAAAAAGCCGGAAGCCATCATCCGCAGCATGACGAAAAGGGAGCGGCGCAACCCCGATCTTTTGAATGCCAGCCGCCGCAAGCGCATTGCCGCCGGCAGCGGCACCACCGTTCAGGATGTGAACGCGCTCATCCGCCAGTTCGAGCAGGCCAGGCAGATGATGAAGCAGGTTATGAATATGAAAAAGGGCGGCGGCAAGGGCCGGATGCGGTTACCATTTTAAAGATGCCGCTTCCAGCTCCATCCTGCCAATATCCGCGGTTCTTTTCCCTGCCCGCGTTGCCTCGTCCGCTTAACGTAGCACGGCGTTGTTGCGCTACCTCGGCTTAGCGGCCAAGAAAAATCCCTCGCGGCTCTTAGGCAGTCCGGAACCGTCATTGGCATCATGGAGATGCCGCTTCCAAAGTTGTTTCAACCCCCGCTGGTTATCATACTTTTATGATTTCCATATACACATTCCCAATTTGCAAGGAGGAACCCCCATGTCTGTGAAAATCCGCCTCAAGAGGATGGGCATGAAGAAAAAGCCCTTCTACCGTGTTGTCGTCGCCGACATCCGCAGCCCCCGTGATGGCCGCTTCATTGAGGAGATCGGCTACTACAATCCCATGACATCCCCCGCTGAAATCAAAATCGACAACGAACGTGCCAAATACTGGCTGGGGAACGGCGCACAGCCCACCGATACCATGCGCATACTGCTCAAGAAGAGCGGCGCCATCGAAGGCTGAGCACTGTTCCAGAAAGGAACGCCATGCGAGAATTAGTGCTATTTGTCGCCAAATCCCTGGTGGATAACCCGGATGCCGTTCAGGTAAATGAAACCGAAGGCCCCGAGGCCATCATCCTGGAGCTGAACGTGGCTCCCGAGGATATGGGAAAGGTCATCGGCAAGCAGGGCCGCATCGCCAAGGCCATCCGTGCGGTGGTCAAGGCTGCCACGGCCAAAAATAACAAGCCTGTGTTTGTGGAGATCCAGTAAGCATAGGGGCGGCTCTTGTAAGGCGGGTTTGCCGTGTGAAAACCGGTAGACCCGCCCAAAAAGGAGCGGCCTTTTGCTTTTTCGGAGGATATGTTTGATGCTCAGCGAATATCTGCTCATCGGTGAAATTACAAAACCCCAGGGCATCGCGGGGGAAGTGAAGGTACAGCCCCATACCGATGATCCCGGCCGCTTTTTGAACCTTGCCAAGGTGTATGTTCAAAACGGGAACGGCTATGAAGTAAAAGCCATCAAAAGCGCCCGGGTCAGCGGCGGGGCGGTGTTTTTGACGTTTCCGGATGTATCAAACAGGGACAATGCCGAGGCGCTGCGCGGCACAAAGCTGTATGTGGACAGGGCAAACGCCGTTAAGCTTTCGGAAGATGAAACATTCATCTGCGACCTCATCGGCTGCGAAGCGGTGGATACCAACGGCAATGTGATCGGTACGCTTGCCGATGTACTGCAGCCGGGGTCCACAGACGTGTATGTGTTTGATACATTAAAGGGCCGCATGCTGATGCCGGCGCTGAAAGCAGCCATCCCCTCGGTGGATGTGAAAGCGCGAAGGATCGTTCTTGATGCGGACAAGCTGTCAGAGGTGGCCTTCTTTGAAGATTAGCATACTCACCATCTTCCCGCAAATGTTTGAAAGTGTGCTTTCTGCCAGCATTCTTTATCGCGCCCGGGAAGCGGGGTTACTGGATATACAATGTGTGGACATCCGCCCCTTCTCTGATAAGAAGCATCAGAACACCGACGATTATCCCTTTGGCGGCGGGGCGGGTATGGTGATGATGGCCCAGCCAATCGCCGCCGCTATGGCGGATATAACAAAGCCGCCTTTTGCCGGAAGGCGCATTTATCTCGGGCCAAGGGGAAAGACGCTCACCCAGGAGAAGGCCAGGGAACTGGCAAAGGAAAATGAACTGGTGCTTCTGTGCGGCCATTACGAGGGCGTCGACCAGCGGGTGCTGGATGCGTGCATCGACGAGGAAATATCCATTGGTGATTATATCCTGACCGGCGGTGAGCTGGCGGCCATGGTACTGGTGGATTGCGTGGCGCGTTTGATCCCGGGGGTGCTTGGCAGCGGGGATAGCCCGGAAGAGGAATCCTTTTCCGACGGTTTGCTGGAGTATCCCCAGTACACCCGGCCCAGGGAGTGGGAAGGCATCCCTGTACCGGAAGTGCTTTTAAACGGCGACCATGCCAAAATAAAGTCCTGGCGCAGGCAGCAATCGCTGTTGGCTACGAAAAAATGCCGCCCGGATTTGCTGGAAAGGGCGGAGTTGACCCCGGCGGACAGAAGATTCTTGCAAGAGCAGACGGAGCAGGGAGGGAGATAAGTGTTTCTACGCAAGCTGCTGGTGGTGGTATTGCCACTGCTGTTATGCTTTTTATTGGGCGTTTTGTTTCCTTTTCTCAGCAGCGAATTTCCCGGTCTGGGCTTCTTTTTGAATGTGATCAAGGGCCTGTTGATGGGCGTATCGCTGGCCATGTTGATTCCTTTGTCGGGAGCGCGGCGGAGGGAAAGCTTCAGCGGCCTTTATTTCATTCCTGCCGCGTTGCTTTTTTTGACCTTGCTGTACCAGTACCTGTTCCGGTCGGGCGTGTGGCAGGTGGAGGCACTAACCTTTTTTGCCATGGCCGGTGGGGAGGTCATCTTTACGGAAAGCGCTTTTATGGGCTTTTTGTCCGCTGTCGCCATACGGGCAGCCCGTTATCCCAGGATCGCGCGAGGCGTTTCTTGACAGCAAATGCCCCTCTCCCTTATAATGTAGCGAATTGCAGGGATTTGCCTGAATATGGCCGCGTAAAGAAGCTGCGGCCGCAAGGTTGAAGGAGCGAAGTATCATGAGGCCGATTACATCCAACGAATTAAGGTCGCTGTTTTTGAAATTTTTTCAGTCCAAGGGTCATGCCTTGATCCCCAGTGCTTCCATTATTCCTGAAAACGATCCCACGGTATTGTTCACTACTGCGGGCATGCATCCCCTGGTGCCGTATTTGATGGGCGCCAAGCATCCCGCCGGAGTGCGGCTCACTGACGTGCAAAAGTGCGTGCGCACCGGGGACATCGACGATGTGGGCGACGCTTCGCACTGCACCTTCTTTGAAATGCTGGGCAACTGGAGCCTGGGGGATTACTTCAAGAAGGAAGCCATCACCTGGAGCTGGGAATTTTTAACCAGCCTGGAATACTTGAATCTTTCTCCCGATAAGCTGGCCTTTTCCGTTTTCGCCGGGGATGAAGACGCCCCCCGGGATATGGAAAGCTTCCAATTGTGGCGGGATTGCGGCGTCAAAGAAGACCGCATTTTCTTCCTGCCCAAGGAAAACAACTGGTGGGGCCCCGCCGGGCTCACCGGCCCCTGCGGCCCCGACAGTGAAATGTTCATCATCACCGACAAGGAGCCCTGCGGACCAGACTGCTCGCCCGCCTGCTCCTGCGGACGGTATCTGGAAATTTGGAACGACGTGTTCATGCAGTACAACAAGCAGGCCGACGGTACCTTTGTGCCCCTTGCGCAAAAGAACGTGGACACAGGCATGGGCCTGGAGCGCACCCTTTGCGTGCTGACGGGCAAGAAATCCGTATATGAAACCGATTTGTTTGCGGGGATCCTTGAAAAAATCGCGGAGCTGTCCGGCAAGACGTACATGAGCGACGATGCAACCACCAGGGCGTTCCGCATCATCGCCGACCATACCCGCACCGCTACCTTCATCCTGGGCGATTACCGCGGCGTGAGCCCCTCCAACGTGGACCAGGGCTATGTGCTGCGCCGCATCATCCGCCGGGCAGTGCGCTATGGCATGCAGCTTGGCATGCCCGACAACTTTACCGCCGAAATAGCCCAGGTCATCATTGACCAGTACAAGGCCGTCTATCCTGAGCTTTTCAAGAATGCCGCCTTTGTGCTGGAGCAGTTGAAGCTGGAGGAAGCCCGCTTTGCCCGCACACTCAAACAGGGCAACAAGGAGTTTGAAAAGGTGGCGCAAAAAGTGGAAGGCGGCATCATCGACGGTGTGAGCGCCTTTCACCTGTACGACACCTACGGCTTCCCCATTGAAATGACGGTGGAGCTGGCCAAGGAGCGGGGGCTGAAAGTGGATGTGGATGGCTTCCACGAGTGCTTCAAGCAGCACCAGGCAACCTCCCAGGCCGGCGCAGAGCAGCGCTTCAAGGGCGGCCTGGCCGACCACACCGATGAGACGGCCAAGCTTCACACCGCCACCCATTTGATGCACACCGCGCTGCGCAAGGTGCTGGGCGAGGAAGTGGCGCAAAAGGGCTCCAACATCACGGCGGAGCGGCTGCGCTTTGACTTCTCCTTCGGCAGGAAGATGACGCCGGAAGAAGTCAAAGAGGTGGAGAAGCTGGTCAACGAGGCTATTTCGGCCAAGGCACCCATCACCATGGAGGAAATGACCGTAGAGGAAGCCAAAGCCCATGGCGCCATTGGCCTGTTTGAAGGCAAGTACGGCGAACGGGTCAAGGTATATACCATGGGCGCGTTCAGCAAGGAAATCTGCGGCGGCCCCCATGCCGAAAATACAGGCGATCTGGGATCGTTCAAAATTCTCAAGGAGGAATCCTCCTCCGCCGGCGTGCGCAGGATCAAGGCTGTTGTGGGGCAGTAACCATGGGCTCTGCCCCTGGACCCCGCTAAAGGCTCCGTAGCCGAAGCGCTGCCTGTGGCCGATGAAGCGAGGCGGAGGAGGCTGGCGAAACAAGCAGTACGAGCGACAGTGAGTAATGCGCCGATTGAGCCAGATGGGAAAGAAATCCCTTTAGAATCCCGAATTAAGGTATAAAAATACAGGCCGGAGGGTTTTTCTCCGGCCTTGAGCTTTTTATACTCATTTGAAACATGAAAGCATCTATGAGCATACCTTTTGGATGCTAGCCGAACTCTGCCAACTGTCATCCTGAACGTAGTGAAGGATCTTGGTGTTTCACGCTAAGCCAAGATCCTTCGTCGTGCGCTCCTCAGGATGACAGCGTGCGGAGCTTGCTTGTATTCTATGCGCATGCATTCATGGATATATTTTTGCTTTTTTTCCATATCCATGATGCAAGGGGGATCAAATTTTTATAACAATCCAAAATGGGCACTCTCGATGATTGATTTCATTTGACACAAGCAAAAAGGATGTCCGGCGGGGTCAAGCATCACTCGCCAATGTTCGGAAAATTGCTCGCTCACTGTTATTGCTCCGCATTGGATGGCATATTCAACTGCTTTTTCTACATCATTCACGGCGAAGTCCAAATGCGCCATTTGCTGCTGGGCTTCAGGCGCTTGCGGCCACACAGGCGGTTGATATTCAGGATTCCGTTGAAACAAGATACAAGGATATGCTCCCTGATTCGTTCCCGGAGCGTAAACGCATGCCCAATCTTCATCGATGAACAACGCTTCCCACTTGAGCAGCGCCGCATAGAATTTTGCAAGATCATGCGGTTCTTTGCAATCGACCGTAAATGAGTACATTTTGATTTTCAGTTCATCATCCATAACGCAATACCTCCTCACACGTTCAAAAAAATTATAGCATACGTGACTATAATAAGCCTTATGCCTCTGCGTTAGCTTTGGCTTCAGGCTTGTTCGCGGAAACAAACCCTACCTTCAATACCTGCTTTGGGCACGCATCCTGGCACTGGCCGCAAAGGATGCACTCCGTGTTGAACGCTTTGTTCTTCGCCACCATTTCATTTACGGGTAGGCTCATGGGGCAGACCTTGGTACAGGCCTTGCAGTCTATGCAGCGGGAAGGCTCGGCAGTAAGCCGCCTGGCGGGCAAGTGCAGTGCTTCTTTCAAAAGCGTACCCAGCACCATGAATGGGGCCATCCAGCAAATGCTGTGGCAGGGGGAACGCCGGCCATACACCAGCGCCAGTACAGCCAGCAGAAACACAATCGGCAGATAAATAAAATACCTGGATGATTCGTTGACCGAGATTCCTCCGTCTGTCATGTAGATCATATTGGCCTCTTTGATGCCGCCGGACGTGATAAAGCCTGCCACAATCGCCCCCAGCCATATGGCCCAAATGACATACTTGACGACATTTTGATGCTTTCCAACAGGCTTCGGATTGATGGCCGCACAGGTATCCTGCAGCGCGCCGGCAGGGCAGACAAAGGAGCAAAAGCTTCGCCCGAAAAAGAGGGAGGTCAAAAACAGCCCGACAAACACCATGGCACTGCCTGTAAGCACCCCTTCAAAGCTTCCCTGTATGATGAGATAAGGGGAAAGATAGTTGAGGGTGATGGGAAAGGTGATAAAGAAAAACAACTGCGTGATCTTTCTTGCTTTAGACATTTTGCTCATGGGAATCATCCTCCGATTCTTCGTTTTGTGTAGCATTGAGCATGCCCAGCGCTTCCTGCGCCCAGTCCAGGTATGCCTTGTATACATATTGCCCGAACCGCACGGTGACGTAGTAGTTTTTGTGATCCGGGTCCTGGTCCATGACCTGCTTCAAATTCCCTTCAAACAGGTTCAGCAAATTCAAATCCTGTTCATACCGCTTGCGGAAGGCTTCTATTCTTTGCATGCTGGTTTCCGGATTAAGCTTTCCGCCGAAAAACAGCTTGAGCAAGATCTCATATCTTACATACTCTTTTTCCGCAGGCATCAGCAGCCACTTTTTCAAGTACTCCCGGCCTGAAGGTGTAATGGCGTACACATTCCGTGTGGGTCCCCTTGACGATTCAGACAAGACCTTTTCGATCAGGCCTTCTTCCTCCAAGCCGCTTAAGGTAGGGTAGATCTGGCCGTAGCCAACGCTCCAGAACTGGCTCACCGTCCCATCGATACGCTTTTTCATATCATAGCCGCTCATGGGTTCGTGGCTTAAAAACCCCAGAAGGATGTAACGGGTGGTGTTATCCTTGGCCATGACTCCTCCATAGCTATATCAAGATGATATAGAATTGTAAGCCATTTCGAATCCCATGTCAACAGGCAGGATAAGAAAAAATTGGTTGACAAGGAATCAGAAGGGTACTATAATATTTGTTCTCGCCTGAAAAAGCAAGAATGATGGGAGGTGTTCCCCATGGAATGGCGTCTGCCGGACCACCCGGATGCAGTGCCGGAAGCTGCGCGGCTTACACGTACCTTGTCAGTCATACAGGGTGAAATATGCAAGCTGGAGGCGGAAACGGGGGTCGGAGCGGAGGAGGACCGGGTAATCAAGGTGCCGGAAGGCATCGACGCGGATGAACTGGTGACGCTGAACATTTTGCGTATGAAGCTGCAAACGCTGCACCAACTGGCACTGGCCCGCCGCCAGCCCTTCTTTTCCAGGCTGGACTTCATCCCAAAGGGCGGTACGCCGGAAACCCATTACCTAGGCCGCTGGGGTGTTTTGAAGACACCGGAGTACAGCGTGGAGGTGGTGGATTGGCGAAGCCCCGTGGCAAATCTGTACTATTCCGGCCAGGTGGGACCCATGGCGTACGAAGCGCCGGACGGTAGGGTGGAGGGAGAACTGACCCTCAAGCGAATGATTACTGTTACAGATGGTCGTCTGACCGGCATCTTCGATTCAGGCGTTGTCAGCCAGGATGCTTATCTGCAAGGCGTATTGGGCTCCGTAAGCACCGACAGGCTGCGGGAAATTGTGACCACCATCCAGGCGGAGCAAAACATTGTCATACGCCACGGTATTGGAAAGCCACTCATTGTCCAGGGGGTAGCGGGCAGCGGAAAGACCACCATCGCACTGCACCGAATCGCCTGGCTTTTATATGCTTACCAGGAAACACTGGCGCCGGCATCCATGATGATCGTGGCCCCAAACCCCCTCTTTCTGGACTACATATCCGCCGTTTTGCCGGACCTGGGTGTGCAGCAGGTGCAGCAGACGACTTACTTAAACCTTTGCGCTCGCATGTTGGGCAAGCAGATGGTGAAGGTGCGCTGGGAAAACCGCCTGGAGGATCAACTGCACATGACGGCTGACATGCGTTTGGCCTTGGGAAACGTGCTTCGAATCAAAGGTTCCCTGCGGTATAAAAATGCGCTGGAGGATTTTTTGAACATCTACGAGCGCCAGGTCATTCCTAAGGGGGATGTGCGCTTTGGAAACGAGGTACTCTATACCCAAAGCGAGCTGCAAGGCATTTATCTCACGCAACTATCGCCCTTCCCCCTACGGCAAAGGGTGGCGGAACTGCAAAAATATATGCAGGGCCGGCTGAAAAAGGCAGCGGAGCGCATGACCGAGCAATTGGAAGCCATGGTTCGCCAGCGGCTGGACGCATTGATCACACGCTTGCCCGACAATGAGGAGCGGCGTGCCCGTACCGCAAAGCTGCTGGAAAGCCGGGAAAAGCGGCTGCTGGAGCTCAAGGAGGAGCAGAAGAAGTTCCTCAAAGCGTATCCTGGCGTCTGGCCTGCCATGAATGTGCTGGAGGTATACGGATCATTCCTCGATTATCTTGACCGGGAAGATACCTTCGGGAAAGACGGTTGGGAATTGATACGGCGCACCCGGGAAGCGATTGAGCGCAAGGAGTTAGGGGCGGAGGATCTTCCTGCCATCATGGTCATTGGGCGGCAGGTACTCGGCATACCGCGGCTGAACGTGAAGCATGTGGTGATGGATGAAGCCCAGGACTTTTCGCCGTTTCATTGCCAGCTTCTGAAAGAAATGGCCGGTCATGAATCGTTTACTATGGTGGGCGACCTGATGCAGGGCATCCATGGTGATGAGGGCATCAGAGACTGGGATGAGGTGGCGCGGGAAGTTTTCCATTCTCAGGCCGCCCGCAAGAACCTGGTGGTCAGTTACCGCAATACGGTGGAGATCATGACATTGGCCAGCCGTATCGCCGCCCGCCATCCTGTGCCGGGGCAATTAAAAGCAAAGCCGGTACTGCGCCATGGCGAGATGCCATTGGTCATCGCCTGCGAAAATGAGAAGGAGCGGATGCGGGCCATTGCCGAAAAGGCTGCAGCATGGGTGAAGGAAGGATATCACAGCATTGCCCTGATCGAAAAAACGGAAGATAAGTGCAGAATGCTTTACCGGGCTTTGCCCGCGGAACTGAACGCGAAGTTGCTAAAAACCGGCGACAGCCATTTTGAGGGCGGAGTGCTGGTCATGCCCGCCGCACTGGTGAAGGGCCTGGAGTTTGACTGTGTGCTGGTGGCCGATGCAAGCGCACAGGAGTATCCGGACGAGCCCTTCTTCTGCCGCCTTTTGTATGTGCTGTGCACAAGGCCGCTGCACCGCCTGATGCTTGTTTATGCGGGTGAAAAATCACAATTGCTGACGGAAACAAGCGGCGAAGAGGCAATTTTTTGCACTTATCATTGGGGAAATGCTGGCATGACCCCACAAAATGTAGTATAATCAGAAAAGCGGCTGTGCCTTTGGCCGGCTGCAACGGGAGACGGTATGAAGAAAACGCGGGAACGGATCACTTCTTCCAAGGAAGGGGCAAAGCGCTGCCGCAAGGCAGCCCGGTATGCCATGCTTGGCGGTGCCGTGGCCTTGCTTGCGGTGCTGCTGGCATTGAACGTTTTTGCGGGATCGCCGGCTTTGCCTGCCTGGGGAGCAGCGCTTACCAGAGCAGCCCAAGGGCTCAATGAAGTATCCATCACGGCGGAGTTTTTCCCGAATACCGGACAGGTTCAGGCCCGGCAAACGATGCGCCTTCAAAACAGAAGCGGACAGGCACTGTCCAACGTGGTGCTTCGAACCTTGGCAAATGCTTTTTCCTCAGAGGATTACAGCCCGGCGGCCATAGAGGATGTGTATGACAGGACCTATCCTTCCGGCTTCAGCGTGGGCAGCATCACCATGCAGGAAGTGCTGCTTGGCGGACTGGCATCCGATTATGGCTATGACGATGAAGCAAAAACCGTGCTGAACATTGGGATTCCATCAGGATGGCAGGCAGGGGAATGGATCGACATCACAATGGCGTATGTGATTCAGGTTCCCGATTGTTCCTTCCGCTTCGGCCAGGCCTCGGGCATTTATACGCTGGGGAATGCTTTCCCCATTCTTTCGGTTTGGGAAAGCGGCGCTTTTAGGACGGAGGAGTATTATCCTGTAGGCGACCCGTTTTACTCCGACTGCGCCAATTACAGTGTAACGGTCACTGTGCCGCGCGGATACCAGTGCGCAGGAAGCGCTTATGGCGAAAGGACGGAAAAGGATGGCAAGTGGACGTATTCTTTCGATGCGCCTGCTGTACGCGATTTTGCGCTGTCCATCAGCAATCGGTTCGCCACCGCCCAGGAAACGGTGGGGGAAGTGCTTGTTACCAGCTACGCCTTAACGACCCAGGCGGCATGGAAGGTGATGAAGTATGCCAGGCAGTCCCTTGAATGCTTCAATGAGCTGTACGGTGCGTATCCATACAATCACCTGTCCGTTGCCATGGTGGATTTCCCCTTTGGCGGCATGGAGTATCCCGGTCTGATCCTTTTGCAAAAATCACTTTATGATGCGGACAGCGAGCAGGGCCTGGAACTTACGACGGCCCATGAGGTGGCGCATCAGTGGTGGTACGCGGTGGTGGGCTCCGACCAGTTTTATCAGCCCTGGCAGGATGAGGCGCTGGCGGAATTTTCCCTGCTGGATTATACCGAAAGGTACTATGGGAAGGAAGCGAGGGACAACCTTGCCTTTTCCCGTTTTGAAACCGCCATGCGGGTGACCATCCCAAGGGGCGTGACGCCGGGGAGCCCCATCGATTACTTTGCCTCCATGTCGGAGTATTCCCTGGTGGTATACCGCCGGGGCGCGGCGCTGCTGGTAGCGCTTCACACAGCCCTTGGGGATACGTTTTATGATTTTTTACGGACGTATTATGAGCAGCAAGCTTTTCAACTGACCGGCCGCGAGGAGTTTGAGCAAACGCTCAAGGCAGTAACCGGCCAGGACTGGAGCGAGCTGATGGTTGACTACCTGGATACCCATATTGCCAGTTGAATACGGATGAAAAGCAGGTGCGCATATGGTCATGGAACCGCTTCAAATGGCGGTGCTGATTCCTTCCTTGGAGCCTGATGGCAGGCTTGTTCCCTATATCCGGCAGCTGCTTGACAAGGGCTTTACACATGTGGTAGTGGTAGACGACGGCTCCGGTCCTTGTTATCAGCCTATTTTTGAAACTCTTGCAGCCCTTGATGGATGCCGCGTATTGCATCACGAGAGAAATCTTGGCAAGGGTGATGCGCTGAAAACGGGATTGGCCTACATCAAGGACCAGTGGCCAGACTGCCCAGGCGTGGTCACGGCTGATTCAGACGGGCAGCATACCGTGAAGGATGTATTGGCGCTGGCAAAACTGCTGGCGGAAGGGGAAGAAGGCCTGTTACTTGGCACGCGGGATTTTTCCATGGCGCATGTGCCTGGGAAAAGCCGGGCGGGCAACAGAATCACTTCCTTTATTTTCTGGCTGCTGTATGGGCGCTGGCTTACGGATACGCAAACGGGGTTGCGGGCGTTTTCCGCGCAGCATCTTACCTTTATGCTTCGGGTGGAGGGGCACCGGTTTGAGTATGAAATGAATATGCTCATCGCCTGTGCCAGGGACAACCTGCCCATGAAGGCCATTCCCATCGAAACGGTGTATGAAAATGAAAACAAGGGTACGCATTTTCACCCGTTGAAGGACAGCTTCCGCATTTACAGGGTCATATTCAGAAACTTTTTCCGGTTTATGTCATCGTCTTTTCTGGCCACGGCCATCGACCTCGGCATCAGCTTTTTCCTGCTGGATGTCTTGCGTTCAGGCCCGATCCCGGCCGGGTGGCGCATCGCTATTGCCACTGGTGCGGCAAGGCTGATATCCTCGGGCTTTAATTTTATGGTCAATAAAAACTTTGTGTTCCATACCAGAAGCGCAAGGCACAAGCAGCCGGATGCCCTTTTGCGTTACGCCATCCTTTGCATATGCGTTTGGGCTGTTTCCTGGGGTGTGGTAACATCCGCCCACGAGTACCTGGGGGTTGCCGACAAGTTTGCCAAGATCGTCACCGATACATTTTTGTTCTTTATCAATTACAGGGTTCAGCAGAGATGGGTTTTCCGCAAGCAGCCCCGGTATGCCGGGCAAGAGGCTCATATCGGGTGAATGATACAGGAGTGACTGCCATGAAAAGAAAACACCGCTTGGAAACATCCGTATACGCCACTTTGGTTGCCTTGATGCTTCTTGTTATGCCTCTTTTGATACCATCGGGGGCGGTTCTGTATGCCGCGGACAGGGCTTATACGGAGAATATGCCTTTGGAGTTTGAGGACTGGGATGAGGAAGTATTCTTAGAGGCAGAGACTCCATCAGAGGAACCGGAAAAGGAAGTTCCGGAATCAGGCTTGCTGCGCACAAGCGCCAGCGGCGGCTCTGCACCGGAACCTTCTGCCGCGCTGCCTGTGGATTTTACGCCCGGCTTGGTACCCAACCCATCGGGATATACGGAAAAAAGCTATCAGGATAAGAGCCTCAGCGTAACCATGGAAAGCCTGGAAGTCGGCGAATCCATGTTCCATGTGGCCCGCGTCAAAATCGCACACCCGTCCCAGCTTCGTACCGCGCTGGCAGGACCTTACGGTTCAAAGAAAACAAACAAGACATCCACCATGGCCAAAACCAACAATGCCGTGGTAGCCATGAACGGAGATTATTACAACAACCGGGAAGGCGGTTACATCGCCCGCCAGGGTGAAGTTTTCAGAAAAAAGCCTTCAAAGAACCTGGACATGCTTGTCATCGACAGCAAGGGCGATTTTCATGTACTGGTGAAGAGCGACCCTGAAAAGCTTTCCGCCCTTGTAAAGGATACGGCATATCCCGTCATTCAGGCCGTTACCTTCGGCCCGGCGCTGATTGTGGACGGCACTTTGCAGCCGCTGCCCGAGTCGTACCCCTTCAACATCCGCCGGCCAGAACCCCGGGCAGCCATCGGGCAAATCGGCCCGCTGGAATATGTGATGGTCGTGGTGGATGGCCGCAGCGATGATTCCCCCGGTGTCACTGTTTTGGAATTGGCATCCTTTATGGCGGAACTAGGCTGCACCCAGGCCTTTAACCTCGATGGCGGAAACTCTGCCACCATGATGTTTGGCAGCGCGTATTACAGCCGGAAAACAGACAACTCTGAACGCTCCGTCAGCGACATCATCTACTTTGCTTCGGCGGTGGACCCTGTTACGTGGCAGCAGTGATGTTATGTACAAAGGAGAAGCATCGTGCTTGAAGATGTACGTTCCTTTCCATTCCTGGGCTTGACAGTGTATCTGTACGGCCTGTTTCTGGCCGTTGCGGCATCTGCCTGGCTTTGCCTTTGCGGATTGCTGGCGAAAAAGAAAAACCTGCCCATCAATACGGTGCTGCTTCACGGTGTGCTTTCGATTCCCATGGGGCTTTTCTTTGCCAGGCTCCTGTTTTGCCTGATCAGGCTTCCTTATTATGTGGAAACCATTGGCCAGCTCCTTCCCATGCTGTATTTCTGGGACGGCGGCCTGTCCATGATGGGTGCACTGCTGGGAGTCAGCCTGGCCGCACTGATCACGGCCAGAATCAAGCATGTGCAATATGGCGATTTGATGGACGTGCTGGCTGTTCCGGCGGGTCTGTTCATAGCCATTGCCAGGCTTGGGGAAGCGTACACGGTTCTTGGCCGTGGCAAGATTATCGATGCCCAGTGGATGCAAGGCAGCGCGTTTTTCGGCATCCGGGATGGCTGGGGTGAGGATGTTTATCACGCGGTGTTCCGGTATGAGGCTGTCGCCGCGGCTCTCATTCTATGCGTGATGCTGTGCCTCTTCTTCGGTAGAAAGACCCGGGCTACGGCAAAGCCCGGCGATCTGGCACTGGTGTTTGTCACGCTGTTCGGCTCCGCCCAGGTGGTTTTGGAAAGCCTGCGGGATGACGGGCATCTTTTATGGGGCTTTGTCAGGGTCTCCCAGATCATCAGCATCCTTTTGCCGGTAGCGGCGGTGATTGTGTTCAGTGTGCGATCCATCCGCCGCGAAGGAGTCAAATGGCAGCTTGTTTTGAGCTGGCTTATTGCGGCCGCGGCCATCGGGCTTGGCATTATCAAGGAATTTGACATCGATACCAGCAACAACTTGACCCGCGAATACGCGCTGATGTCGCTGGCCATGGCGGTGCTTGCGGCAATAGCGCTTCTTCTGTGGAGGCGCGCAAACAACAAAAGACAACTCTCGTGACCCGTCCGACCTTAGGAGGGAAAACGAATGAAAGCAAACAGGGAAGCACTTCGTCAATTTGTCACCGGGGAACTGCCGCCAACCTGCAAAGGCCATGAGGACAGCCTGTTCGGGGAAATTGTACGCGGCAATTGTATTCAGTTGGGGCTGTTGGGCTTACTGGGCGCAGCATTGCAGGCCGCCATCCTTTTTTCCCTGCGCGAGCTGCCTATCATGAATGACCTGCTCATGCGCTGGTTTACGCTCATAGCGGTGATCGGCCTAGGCGTTTTCGGCCTGTTCTTTCTTCGGCAAGCCAAGGGGAGTATGCCGGTTTCAGCCTTGTGGGCATGCCAGGTGGTATTTGCCGTCTACTACACAGTGGTTGACCTTTGCATCCTGTTCCTCAGTCATCAAATGCAGTTGGGTCTTGTGCGAATGGCACCTGTTGTGCTGTTGGGAACGATGATGACCATGACGGGCGGCCTCAGCATCGCCTTGTTTGGCGGCTATCTTTTGAGCATGCTGTTATGGATAGGGGAGCCTGCGCTTTTTGCATACGGCGTGATTTGTGTGCTGGCAGGCTACTTGCTTTCGCGGGAGATGTACAAACGTTGGTTATCTCAATATCTGTTGGGTGTCCAGTCGGAGCGGATGGAAAAGGATAATCAGGAATTGCGTTGGCGGCTAGACCGCATGACTGCGTGGGATGAGCAAACGCAAATGAACAACCGCCGGGCCATGAGCTCCTGGCTGGAAGCCGTATGGCCGCTGTGCGTCCGCAACCGGATTCCTGTGGCAGTCATCATCGCATCTCCTGACGGTATGGAAAAAGTGCGAAATGAAAAAGGGCCCGGCGTGGCCGCAGCAAGGCTCAATCAGTTTGCCGCGGCCCTAAAGCCCTTTGTACGCCGCCAGTCCGACTTCCTGGGCCGGTACGGGGAGGACAAGTTTATTATCTTGTATTCCGGGCCATCCCGCCTGGATACGGATATGCTGATAAGGCGGATTCAGGATGACCTGAACAGTCAGGTCTGGATGGATGCACAAGGCGAAACCCTTTCGCTGAGCCTGGGCATTGTGTACGGGCTGCCTGGAGACAATATGGTGGCCGCCCAGTGGATGACCAGGGCCGACGATGTGCTGGAAAAGGCAAAGCTGCAAGGTATGGGTTCCGTGCTCATCGAGGAGGCGTGAAGAATCAAGGCGCGTTCTTCTTCTTGCACCCGGTGCAGGCATCCAGCATAATGTCCTGCCCTTTAAGTTCATGGCGTATGGCACCATCCTGATCCTGTTCCTCACTAGGGATAAAGCCATACCGCAGGAAAAAGGGTGCCACCTCTTTTCGGGCATGCAGGACTACTTTGCCAGCGTTATGCTGTTGGGCTTTGAATATCAGCAGCCGCGTTAAAAAGTCCCCAAAGCCATAACCTCTGAAATCGGAGAGGATGCAGATCATGCCGATGTGAAACGCGCCGTCCTCCCACCAGATGCGGCCCGTGCCCACCGGCTTTCCTTCCATGATAGCCAACGCCTGCCAGGCATAATCATCCCTTACATCCCGGTCCAATGAAAAAACCTTCCGGCGCAAAGAGAGTGCCGGTTCGATGTCGGCTCCCGGAGGGAGCCATTTTCGTTCCACCATACCGACCCCCGCTTTCAGGAGGATAATGAACATGAATGAAGACAAAATCCAGCGCATCAACGAACTGGCACGGAAAAAGAAAACGGTGGGCCTCACCGAATTGGAACTTGCGGAGCAGCAGGCTTTGCGAAGCGAATATTTGAAAGCCTTTCGGGTGAACATGGAGCAAATGCTGGAAGGCGTATTTATCAAGGAAGAAGACGGCTCCATTGCGCCGCTACGCAAAAAGCGCCCCAACTAATAGTATACCTATGACCGCAAAGTATGTCAAAGGCAAAATGTTTGGGCCAAACCTTGCGTAAAATGGACGCTTCTGGTATAATGAAGGCGGAACGAGGGGAAAGTAAATACACAAATAGCATCAGGGCCGCGGCCAAAGGGGTCGTGGAGATGCGCAGAAAGCGGGGGTGATTCCATTGTACGAGGATGACCAGCTGGATATCGTCGAAGGTACGGACGAGGAGGGAAACAAAGTCCTTCTGCAGGTCATGGAGTATTTCTTTTACAATGGTGAAGAATATGTTGTTCTTGGCGCTGCAGAAGACAGTGAAGAAGAGTGCGAAGAATGTGAATGCGAAGCCTGCGGGCACGATGACGGCCACGAACATGAAACAGACCTTTACATTATGAAGGTTCTAACCTCAACCGAGGAAAACGGCGAAGAAGTGGAAGAATTTGTGCCCGTGGACGAAGATCTGATGGACAAACTCATCCAAGTGGTTCAAACCAACTTCAGCGAAGAAGACGACGATGAAGA
>JAEZLW010000192.1 GCA_023415145.1 Bacillota bacterium
CCCCCACAAACGCCTTTAAATTGGTAGCACCCTTCGGGTGCGAAACTCAAATAACCTAGCAAATTTGATAACTGTGGAAGCAAAGAAGCCTAATGATAAAATAGATAGGGGATTCCAAAGGGATGTATCCCTTTGGCGGGATTCCCAAGGGCAGAGCCCTTGGGGAAGGAGGGGCACATGAACAGTCCGGACAGGAAGCTGATTTTTGAAAACGGCCGGGAGTTTTACGGCACGGGCTTTGGCGCTGCCTGCGATACGGTGTGCGAGGTGGTGTTCAACACCTCCATGGTAGGTTATCAGGAGATATTGTCTGACCCGTCGTACTGCGCACAAATGGTGTGCATGACGTATCCGCTGATTGGCAACTACGGCCTCAATGACGAGGATTTTGAGACCCGCACGCCCAGGCTTGGCGGGTTCATCGTCAGGGAATACAACGACGACCCCTCAAACTTTCGCTACACCAAGACGCTGGGGGAAGTGATGACGGAGAACGGTATCCCCGGCATTGAGGGTGTGGATACCAGGCAGATTACAAGGATGCTCAGGGACGAGGGCAGCATGCGGGCTCTTTTGACAGACGCGAGCTGCGACAGGCTGGAAGGCTTTAGCCGACTTCGTGCCACGGCCCATGTCCACGACCAGGTGCCAAGGGTAAGCTGCAATAAGCTGTGGTACTCCCGCACGCCCAACTTCCGCTTCAGTGTGGTGGCGGTGGATTGCGGCATCAAGCACAACATCATCAGAAGGCTGAATCAAAAAGGCTGCAACGTGACCATCGTGCCCTATGACACCCCGGCGGAAACGCTGATGGCCCTTAGGCCCGACGGGCTGTTTTTGTCCAACGGCCCCGGCGACCCGGAGGATGTGCAGCCGGTGGTGGAGCTGGTGAGGACGCTGCAGGGCAGGCTGCCCATCTTTGGCATCTGCCTTGGCCATCAGATGATCGCACTGGCAAATGGCGCAAAGACATACAAGATGAAGTTCGGCCACCGGGGCGGCAACCATCCGGTCAAGAACATCGATACAGGCAAGGTGGAACTGACAAGCCAGAACCACTCCTACGCGGTGGACGCAGCCTCACTTTCCGGCACGCCCTTGCACCTGAGCCACATGAACCTTTTGGACAATACCGCCGAAGGGCTGCGCAACGACAGCCAGCGCATTTTCAGCGTGCAGTACCACCCGGAAAGCGCGCCGGGCCCCCAGGACAGCGATTACCTGTTTGACATATTCCTTGCGCACATGCAGGCGCAAAAGGAGGGCCAACATGCCTAAGCGCACGGACATCCACAAGATACTGGTCATCGGCTCCGGCCCCATCGTCATCGGCCAGGCGGCGGAGTTCGACTATTCCGGCACCCAGGCCTGCCTGGCGCTGAAGGAGCAGGGGTATACCGTGATCCTGGTCAACTCCAACCCGGCCACCATCATGACCGATACGCATATCGCCAGCAAGGTGTACATGGAACCGCTCACTTTGGAATACGTGGCCAAAATCATCCGCAAGGAACGGCCCGACGCGCTTTTGCCCACCCTGGGCGGGCAGACGGGTCTCAATTTGGCCATGCAGCTATATCAGAAGGGCGTTTTGCGGGAATGCCGGTGCGAGATTCTGGGAACGGGGTTTGATTCCATCTCCCAGGCGGAGGACAGGGAAAAATTCAAGCTGCTGTGTCAGAAGATCGGCGAGCCGGTGATTGCCTCCGACATCGCGGAAACGATTGAGGAAGCGGCGGAGGTGGCGGGTAGGATTGGCTATCCTGTGGTGCTGCGCCCGGCGTTTACATTGGGTGGCACAGGCGGCGGCTTTGCCGACGACGAGGATGAACTCAAAGACGTGGCGGAAAACGCGCTGCGCCTGTCACCCGTTATGCAGGTGCTGGTGGAGAAATCCATCCGGGGCTACAAGGAAATCGAATACGAGGTCATGCGGGATAAGAACGATACGGCGCTCACCATCTGCAACATGGAGAACATCGACCCCGTAGGCGTGCACACGGGCGATTCCATTGTGGTCTGCCCCTCCCAGACGCTGACCAACAAGGAATACCACATGCTGCGCGACGCGGCGCTTCGGCTCATCCGGGCGCTGAACATTGAAGGCGGCTGCAATGTGCAGTTCGCGCTGGACCCCTTTTCCATGGCCTATTATGTGATCGAGGTCAACCCCAGGGTCTCCCGGTCCTCCGCTTTGGCTTCCAAGGCCAGCGGCTACCCCATCGCCAGGGTCAGCGCTCTGATTGCCGTCGGCATGACGCTGGATGAAATACGCATTGCCAACACCCCCGCCAGCTTTGAACCGACGCTGGATTATGTGGTCACCAAGATCGCCAGATTCCCCTTCGACAAGTTTGACAAGGCCTCCCGCCAGTTGTCCACGCAAATGAAGGCCACCGGCGAAATCATGGCCATCGGCCGCACCATGGAAGAAAGCCTCTTAAAGGCCGTACGCTCCCTGGAGGTCGGCGTAACCCATGTCTGGCTGAAGAAGTTCGACCATACGCCCACGGAGGAATTGCTTGCGCAAATCAAGAACCCCACCGACGAGCGGCTGTATGCCATCGGGGAACTGCTCAGAAGGGGCGAAGACCCGGCCAGGATCTGCGACATCACGAAAATCGACTACTTCTTCATCAGCAAGATCCGCAAGATCATCGATTTTGAAAAGGAAGTCAAGCAAAACATTGGCGATATCGATACGCTTCGCGCAGCCAAGCGCATGGGCCTCTCAGACGGGTACATCGGCAAGTGGTGGCATATGAGCGAATCGGACATCTACACGCTGCGCAAGAAGCACGGCATTTTGCCGGTGTACAAGATGATCGACACCTGCGCCAGCGAGTTTGATTCCTACATCCCCTACTTTTACTCCACCTACGAATCGGAAAACGAGTCCGTTGTAACGGATAAAAAGTCGGTGGTGGTCCTGGGCGCCGGGCCCATCCGCATCGGCCAGGGCGTAGAGTTTGACTATTCCACCGTGCATGCCATCTGGGCGATAAGGGAAGCCGGGTACGAGGCCATCATCATCAACAACAACCCGGAGACCGTGTCCACCGATTACTCCGTCAGCGACAAGCTGTACTTTGAGCCTCTGACCGTGGAAGATGTAATGAACATCATCGATATGGAAAAGCCCTACGGCGTGATCGTGTCGCTGGGCGGGCAAACGGCCATCAACCTGGCGGACAGGCTGCACAAGCTGGGTGTGCCCATCATCGGCACGGATGTGCATGCCATAGAAAAGGCGGAAAACCGCGACAGCTTTGAAAAGACGATGAATCAGTTGAACATTCCCCAGCCTCCGGGGAAGGCGGTTACGAACATTGAAGATGGCTTGGTAGCGGCGAACGCCGTCGGCTATCCCGTGCTGGTGCGCCCCTCCTACGTGCTGGGGGGCAGGGCCATGCAGATCGTGCATGACGACGCGGGCTTAAAAAGGTATTTAAGCGAGGCGGTGCTGGTCACCGAGGACCAGCCGGTGCTGGTGGACCGATACATCTCCGGCAAGGAGCTGGAGGTGGACGCGGTGTGCGACGGTTTTGACGTGTTCATCCCCGGCATCATGCAGCATGTGGAGCGAACGGGTGTGCATTCCGGCGATTCCATCAGCGTATACCCGCCCTTTTCCGTAACCGAAAAGGTGAAGGAAACGATTGTGGATTATACGGTCCGCCTGGGGCTGGGCATCGGCATCAAAGGGCCTTTCAACGTGCAGTTTATTGTGGACGACCAAGAGAAGGTGTATGTCATCGAGGTCAATCCAAGGTCCTCCCGCACGGTGCCGTTCATCTCCAAGGCTACGGGGGTGCGCCTGGCCAACATCGCCACCAAAATCGCTCTGGGGCAAAGCATTTCCATGCAGGGATACAGCACGGGCATCGCCCCGGAGTGCAAGCGCTGGTACGTAAAGGCCCCGGTGTTCTCCTTCAGCAAGCTGCGCGGCGCCGACGCCTACCTCTCACCCGAAATGAAATCCACAGGCGAGGCCATCGGCTATGACGATACCATGAACCGGGCGCTGTACAAAGCGCTGCAGGCAGCCAACATGCGCGTGGCCAACTACGGCACGGTGCTGGCCACCATTGCGGATGAGGACAAGCAAAGGGCGCTGCCGCTGATCAAAAGGTTTTATGACCTGGGCTTTAACATTGAGGCCACGGCGGGCACCGCAGCGTTTTTGAAGGACAACGGCATACGCACCCGCAAGCGCCAAAAGATCAGCGAGGGCAGCCATGAAATTCAGGAATCCATCAAGCTCGGGTATGTGTCCTATGTCATCAACACCATCAGCGAGCAGGCGGGGGATACTAACCGACGGGATGGTTTTCTCATCCGCCGCTGGTCGGTGGAAAACAATGTGACGGTACTTACCTCCCTGGATACGGTAAAGGTTTTGCTGGACGTGCTGGAGGAGATCACCCTGAAGGTATCCACCATCGACAGCGAGGAGTAATGCATGAATAAGCAAGGAATTTTTGAGGTGGCGGACAACCGCCTGATTGCCAGGGATGTGTGGGAACTCACCCTTCTTGGAGATACTTCCTCCATCCGCCATCCCGGCCAGTTTGTGGATATCCGTCTTCACGGCTTGTTCTTGCGCCGGCCCATCAGCGTATGCACGTGGGACGAGCAGTCCATGAGGCTGATTTACAAGGTGGTGGGCAAGGGTACAGCCAGCTTATCCCAATGCATCAAAGGTGACAGGCTGGACATGCTGACGGGCCTTGGCAACGGCTTTTCAATAGAACCTGCCCGAAAAAAGCGCATAGCCCTCATCGGCGGCGGTGTGGGTGTACCGCCCCTGTACGGCCTTATGCAAAAACTACAGGGTGAGGACGTACACTGCGTGCTGGGTTTCAATACCGCGGATGATGTGTTTTATGTGAAGGAGTTTGAGGCGTTGGGCGCCAGGGTGACCGTGACCACCATGGACGGGAGCCATGGCATGAAAGGCGTTGTCACCGACGTACTCAAACAGATCAATTATGACTATTACTTTGCCTGCGGGCCGGAGCCCATGCTAGGCGCTGTGCACCGTTTGGGCGGTGAGGGGCAGCTGTCCTTCGAGGCCCGCATGGGCTGCGGGTTTGGGGCCTGCATGGGCTGCTCCTGCAAGACGATTGCTGGCAGCAAGCGCATCTGCCTGGAAGGGCCGGTCATGGAAAGCGGGGAGGTGGTTTTGTGAACAGGCTGGAAACAACACTTTGCGGCCTGACAATAAAAAACCCCGTCATGCCTGCCAGCGGCACCTTTGGATTCGGCTATGAAATGTCCCGGTTTTACGACCTGAACATCTTGGGGGCCATTGCCCTGAAAGGAACAACGCTGGAAGCCCGCTTTGGCAATCCCCAGCCCCGCATCGCCGAGTGCCGGGAGGGCATGCTCAATGCCATCGGGCTGCAAAATCCAGGTGTTCAGGCTGTTCTTAGCCAGGAGCTGCCAAGATTGAAAAAGGCTTATCAGGGGATCGTAATCGCCAACATTTCAGGCTTTTCCCTGGAGGAATACGAAAAGACGGCGGCGGCTTTTGACAATGCAGACGGTGTGGACATCCTGGAAATCAATGTTTCCTGCCCCAACGTGCAGCATGGCGGCATGGTCTTTGGCGTAACGCCGGAGGGCGCGGCGTCGGTGTGCCGCACGGTGAAGGCCACCTGCAAAAAGCCGGTTTTTATGAAGTTGTCACCCAACGTGACGGACATTGTGGAGATTGCAAAAGCCTGCGAGGACGCGGGAGCCGATGGCCTGACCATGATCAATACGCTGCTGGGCATGGTGATAGATACCCGCACAGGCAAGCCCATCGTATCCACCAAAATGGCGGGCTTCTCCGGCCCGGCCATCAAGCCCGTGGCATTGCGGATGATCTATCAGGTGTATAAGCGGGTGAGCATCCCCATCATTGGTGTGGGGGGCATTGCCTGCGCCGACGACGTGATCGAAATGATGTCCGTGGGGGCAACCGCCGTGCAG
>JAEZLW010000011.1 GCA_023415145.1 Bacillota bacterium
TGTATCATTGGAGATAAGGCTGCCAACGGCAATAGGCGCAGACCCGGTCACCGGCGCTGTAAGCCCTGTGATGCCGGCCGCCGTGATATTAGGCAGGCCCACCGCCAAAGCATTCGTCTCCGCTGTATAACTCCCGCAGTTTAAGCGTACTTTTTGCCCGTTGTGCGTGGCATAAACCATGGTTGTGCCGTCCGCCGGGCTTGCCGATATGCTGTTTGTTGTAAAATCGTCAGGGATTACGTCCAACATAGACGCATCATTGTAGGTCAGCGTAACCACAAGGCCCGCAAGGTTCAGCATATCCCCGTCTTCATAGACAAGATTGCCTGGCTGCGCCTTTACCGCGATACCGGTCACAGCCTTCGCCGCAGTCACAGGGAAGGTGACGGTAAATGTTACCGTATTGCCTATCCCCGTTCCCGATGTGGCTGTTTCGCCGACAGATGCCGAATCTGCCACAATGGGCGTAAAGCTGCCTGGCTGGAAGGCCTTGTAGTTTTTTGACGTCAAGGTCACTGTGGCCGTATAGGCTTGCCCCGCTTTGAATTTTCCGCCTTCGGTCAGGGCTTCGTTCCATGAAAGTTCCGTCACCGTATAGTCGGAATGGGCGGTTGCCGCCTCAACCAACGAAGCGCTGTCCGGAGATGCACCGGCCACAGGTGCGGTAATCGTTACGGTTGCAGCACCAATCAATTCGGGAGCGACCGTGACATTGATCCTGTAGTAAAGGACTGTTGTTCCATCCAGCGCTGTTACCTTGACAACAAAGAAGTCATCGTCTGCAATGGCTTGGTTGGCATAGACTCCATCTGTCTCAAATCCCGCCGCGGATGCGCCTGACGCATACTTCACAACCTTTACCGAGGTCACATATTCTTCGGTCGTATCAAATAGGGTGACATAGGGGGACAGATTGGTGGTGTTGGCAGCCTGGGCGGCTGTAATGGTCACAGTTCCGGCCACCGCCGCGTCCAATGTTGCGTCCGGAGTCCCCAGGCTTACAACGGTCCGCCCCTTGACCGTGGATGTATTCTTCAGCGTCGCATCGCTGCTCAAGGCAGGCGGCTCGGTTGACGCCTCTCCAATGATAAACGAAATCAGGTTGAATTCGGAATGGCTGGTATTCTCCTCCTTGGTATAGTAGACCCGGAAAGAATCGATGGGTATATTCTGGAAGGCAAAAAAATCAATCGGATACTCCAGTTCTATGGTGCTTTCCGTGCTTGTATAAGGGGTCGTGGAAAAAACCATAGTTTCGCCTACATATCCTTTTACGGTTACATCCGAGAAATCCGGGTTAATGCCGGCACTCATTTCATATTCACCAATTGAAGCATCCTGCAATAAAAAGCTCTTCAATGCTTCGTTTGCCCGTATCTCAAAATAGGCCGTCTGCCGGACCGGAGTCGTATCACTGATAAACGCGCCAAATCCATCCGCCTGAAGTGAGCTTGACGGTGTTGTGCTGTCCCCCAGATATCCCCGCAGCGTAAAGCAACCATCGAGGCTTGTTCCAACTCCGCCTGCAAAAGTATACCCTGAAAAGGTTTGTTCGCCGTCCGGCAAACTTGAAGCATAAGCCATGACAGGCAACAATAATCCAATCAGGATACATGCTGCCGCCGCAAACCATATGATGATTCTGTTCATTTTTCCGATCATGTTCGCTTCCCTCACAGTGCATGGCTTATCTTTTGAAAAATCTTCGCTGCATGAATGTCGCAGAAATAAACGGCCGGTCAACGGGTTATGGCATTCCCCTGGGTAAAACAATATCAAGCGTCCGTAGGATAAAACATCCCAAGACAGCCTGACAATGTACAGACATATGTTGTATTATATGTTGAATTGTTAACAATCGCAAGGTTATTTTTCAAAAAGAGCGTCATATTATGTTGTGCATTATCTCTTAATGTCGATTTAATTGAGAATCCTGCTTACGGCTGCAAAGAGAGGGCGCCGCCCCACCGGATGACCTCCAGGCACATCCGTCCATTGTGATACGGGCATTTCTACGGCTCTACAATGTCTTTTCGATGGGCCGGTTCTATTCATCAAGCGCCCAGAACCATTCGCTTCATGGCCGCACCGATTCTATCATCCTTCATCTCCATCAAAAAGGGCAGTATCGCCTGCCAAAGATGGTGATCGATCTCGTCAGCAAGCATACCATCACCTGACGCCTGTCTCCGTATCCTCCTCCGTCAACTCGCTGTGCTCCTTGATGTAGTAAACCACGTCGTTCACATGGGTAAAGGCAAGACACACATAGGTATCCGCCGCGCCGTAATAGATGGCGATGCGCCCGGTTTTGCCATCCTGCAGCGTGGCGCAGGGAAAGCACACATTGGGCACAAATCCCCGCTCTTCATACGGCTCCTCCGGCGTTAACAGAAAATTCCGGCAGCGGTATTTCACACGGCTGGGCTCGTCGATGTCCAGAATCGCCCCGCCGATGGAGTAGACAAACCCGTTGCAGGTGCTACTAACACCATGGTAAAACATCAGCCAGCCCTCGCTGGTTTCAATGGGCGCGGCACCACCGCCTACCTTCACGCTCTCCCACCAAGCGCTTCCCCGGCCCATCACGTGGCGGTGGCGGCCCCAATAGATCAGATCCGGGCTTTCGGAAATGAAGATATCGCCAAAGGGCGTATGCCCGCTGTCCGAAGGCCGGGACAGGAGTTTGTACATGCCGCCGATCTTCCTTGGAAAGAGCACGGCGTTTCGGTTATAGGGGATAAAGGGGTTTTCCAGCCGCACGAAGGTTTTAAAATCCCGCGTTTGGGCCATGCCGATGGATGCGCCGTAAAAATCGGTGCACCACATGATATAGTACGTATCATGAACCTTCACAAGCCGCGGGTCATAGGCGTAGCGGGGCATAAAGGGTTCGCCGGCTTCATTTACAAAGGCGATTTTATCGCTGTCTATATCCCAGTGAATGCCGTCGGTGCTTCGGCCCATATAGATGTGGGGAACGCCATCCACCTGCTCCCCCCGAAGCACCGCCACAAAGCCGTCCCCAAAGGGAGCCACGGCGCTGTTGAAGATGCGGGCCATCCCTTTTTTTGGATTGCGCCCGATGACGGGATTGCGGCTGTACCGCCAGACCGGTGCGTCGCTTACGTCTTTGCCCCGATCCTGCCAGGGTATGTTGGGCAGGCTTTCCCCGGATAATATTGCAACCTTTGGCATAGATCCTGCTCCTTTATCAAGCATTCAACCGATCGGCCTGTGAAGCGCGAAGGTCTTTTACCGAATCCCTGAACACCACATGCCCGCTGATAACAATGCGCCCGGTGTGCCCGCTTTGCCCATGCAGCTTTTTGGTGAGCGCCTTCACCGCCGCCCTGGCCATGCCTTCCTGGTCCACCTGAAAGGTGGTCAGGGCCGGATTGCACAGCCTGGCGAACAGAAAATCGTCAAAGCCGACAATGGACACCTCCTCCGGCATACGATAGCCCTCGCGCTTTAGCTGCCCCATCAACAGGTGGGCCATCTCGTCGCAGTTGCACACAAAGGCCGTGGGCATTACTTCCGGCAGCACGACTTCTTTCAGCAAACCGTTTTCGCCCCTGTCGGGCAAAATCCACTCCGGCTTCAGGGGAATATGGTTTTGCAGAAGGGATTTGTAATAACCCAGATACCGGTCCAGGATGCTGCTGGTGGCATGAATATCCCCCACAAAGCCGATGTCCCGGTGGCCCATCTTCACCAGATGATTGGTCAAAAGATAAGCGCCGTACACACTGTCGCTGACCACGGAGGTCACGTCATCATGCTCGGTGTAAAAATCCAGAAACACGCAGGGCAAACGGGTGTCAAGCAGCGTCTGCATGTATTCAGCGCTCACCTGGCCCATAACGATCAGGCCGTCCACCTTTTTGGAGCGGATCATCAGCGGCAGCTTGCACTCCTGCTCGTCAGCAGCGTACAAGGTTTCAAATATGCCGTAACAGCTTACCTCCGCCAGCCTATGCACCAGCCTTTTGTATAAGGCGGCATAAAAGGAGCTGTCGCTGAAAAAGCGGTCGGCCACCAAAATGCCCACGTCCTGCCCTTCGCCAACTTCCGTATGCCTGGCGGCCGATATATACTGATAGCCCATTTCCCTTGCTTTTTCGATGATCTGCGCACGAACAAAATCGCTTACGCCATCCTTGCCGCCCAGCGCTTTGGATACCGTAACGGTGCTCACGCCCATGGCTTTGCCGATTTGCCGCATGGTTACCTGCTTGCTCAAGTGTATGCCCTCCCGTGATGTGTGCTGATTTGTAGCATATCACCGAATGCAGAGTATGTAAAGTAATTTACTTAACAACACACTTCATTTCTTTACCATAAGGCTCCCCTAGCTTTTAAACACGGTTCCATCACAAAACCGGCAGAGGATCACCGTGTCGTAGAAAGAATTTTTCAGGCCGGATATGTCCACCAGGCCGTCTCCAATTAGCTAATTCTGTTACCTAACTGCGATGGTGCATGCCGCAAAAAAAACCTGTTCCTTTCCCATACAGCTATGGGCGGAGCAGGTTTTTTTTCTATTACAAAAAAGAGGCATTTTCAAGGGATGAAAGCCCTTGAACAGGGGTTCCGGAGACAGCGTCCCCCGGCTTCGCCTTCCCCTACCTTACAGCCACGCACTCCATTTCGATGGCCGCGTCCATGGGCAGCCGGCAAACCTGTACGCAGGAGCGTGCGGGAAAATCCTTGCCGAAGGCTTCACCATACAAGGCGTTCACGGCAGCAAAATCGTTCAGATTGGTAAGGAAAACAGTAGCTTTCACCACATTTGATAGGCTCAGGCCCATCTCCTGAAGCACGGTGCGGATGTTTTCAAACATTTGTGCCGCCTGGGGAAGAACGCCGCCCTCCGCAAGCTTGCCTGTTTTCGGGTCAATGCCCAGCATACCGGACAGGTACACCGTACCGGATGCCTCCACAGCGGTGGAATAGGGACCGAGAGCCTTGGGCCCTTTTTCCGTGAGAAAGCGTTTGATCTCCATTTTGTGTTCCTCCTACTCTCTTTCTTTCGTGCCTACATAGATTCTGGCCGCCCGGGCCTTGTAGGTATCCTCCGACACCTTGATTCGCTCCACCTCGACGCCCTTTATCTTTTTGACAAGCTCCGAAACCACCACATGGCCGTCGCGGGCTTTAAACACCTCATATTGCTCGTCCACATAGGTAAGACCGTATTTTTGCTGTTTGTCCTTGACATAATCCGGCTGCTTGGGTGCGGGAATCGTTTGAACCTCCTTGGCGACAAGCTCATAGCTGACATCGCCCAGGGAGACGCCATAGATGGATACAACGCATATAAAGCGCTTGCGGTTGGCAGGATCGGTCTTCACGGCAGCCGTGATGTAAACATTGCCTTCCGTATTGTTTCTGAACACAAAATCGATCTTGCGGTTGCTGGCCATATACACCGTGGCATCCTTGCCAAACTCTGTATAGCTTACCGGATCGGAGTGGGGCTCCCGGTCCACAATTTCAAGCCCCGCGCTGATGGCCGCCAGATACAGCGTGGTGCTGGCCTGGCACACGCCGCCGCCGATGCCATCCTCCAGTTCGCCATAGGCATATTCCGGTGCGGGAAAGAAACCGTTCTTTTCAGTGCGCCAGCCTACTTTGTTGTTGAAGCTGAACTTTTCTCCAGGCTTCAATACGGTGCCGCTGATCAGTTCAAAAGCCCTGCGGATGTTGTTGGTGCGGTTTTCAATGCTCTTGGAGTCTACAGGCGTGGTGGCCGTATGGCGGAGCGCTACCGTTTGTTCCAGCATAGCCACGGTCACATCCGGCTGAATATAGTCAGGAACAATTTGAATATCGCCGCTTTCCATGGCGGCTACCTTGTCATAAATCTGCTGCTTTAAAGGCTCGATATTGATGGACCTGCCTTGTACCTCCGGAATAAAGGTAAAGGGGTTGGTGGCATCCGGGTTAAATGAAAAAGATGCGTTTTGCGGAGCGCGGTACGCGTCATTCATCAATTGCATCAGCATTGCGTCAACCGGTTGTGTGTTGGCGCCAGGCGTTGCGGAATAGGCCTTGTAGCTCTGGGCACGGACCTGATCGATCTCCCGCTTCCTGTCAAACACCGTTCCGTTGTGCCCTATGGCCCAGGCGGCGTTCAGTGCCGTATCCGTATCATAGGTAATCCCCAGCTTGGCGCTGTCGATCTGGGCATATACCTTATCCCCATACATGAGCCGGATGGACAGGCTTTCCGTTCTGTTTTGGGCACTTGCACGGACTGCGGCAATGCCTTCCTGGGCCGTCATGCCTCCCATGGGAATGTTGTCCACAAACACATTGGGCACAAAAAGGCTGTCGTAGGGCCGCACTTCCAGCCACGTTTTCAAGTAAAACGCGCCAAAGGCCAAAACCCCCAGCGCCAAAAGCAAAAACAACACACGCCCCGAACCGGACTTGTGCTTTTTGTTCTTCACCATCGCACCGCTTGGGGTATGGCTGTAGCCCTGCATCACAGTCGGCGATGCGGGCTTGTCCTGCGGTGTGGGTACCGGAGTCCGTCTCTTTGCATAAGCCCCCTTTGCCGGAGGCCTTGATTGCTTTGTAGGGGGGCGGTATCCTTGCTGATACATTTTCATAGCTCCCGTAAAACAGGTTTGTCTATTGTGCATGTCCACCATACAACGCGCGAGGGGAACCAATTGCTTCCAGCAGCAGAAAAGAATCTTCCCCTGCAGCGGGCCAGTGGGGCAGCATGGCGCCGATGTCCATGTGACGCCCGTCCTGACCGTGGAAATCGCTGCCGCCGGTTACCAAAAGACCGCTTGTACGCGCCAGGTCATCCCACACCCTTGTCATGGCCGGCAGGTGGGCCGGATGATAAGCTTCCAGCCCCATCAGCCCCTCATCCTTCCATTCATGAAGCAAAAGCCGCACGTCCTCCGGATCCATTTTCAGCAGTCCCGGATGAGCGATAACGGGCACCGCACCTTCTTCCCGAAGCAAGCGGACCACCTGGGATACCTTGCGCTTGGGCCTTGGCTCGAACCCCGGCCGGCCGGGGGAGAGGTACTTTTCAAAAGCATCGTACAGGCTGTCGGCCAAACCCTTTTTCACCAGCGCCCGGCCGATATGCGCGCGCCCCAGGCTGTCCGCCTGAGGCGATGCAATTTCGCTTACGTCAATGGGCATGCCAAGGGTGCGCAGCTTTTCAATCATTTTGCGGACGCGTTCTTCCCGCTCCTTGCGCATATCCTGCAAAAGCGCATGCAGGCGCTTCATGCCCTCATGTATCCCATAACCCAGAATATGAACTTCATTGGCGCCTCCCGCGCTGATTTCCACGCCGGGCAGTACATTCATGCCCGCCAGAGCAGCTTGTTCCCGCACCTTCAAAAGGCCGTCCAGCGTGTCATGATCGGTAATGGCAAGCAGGCTGATGCCTTTTTCCCTTGCCAACGCAATCACCTGCGCCGGGGAAAACTGCCCGTCGGAAGCGTCGGTATGCACATGAAGATCAGGCCTTAAAGGCTTCGGGGCAGGCTGCATGAAGCGCCTCCTTCCGGGTAATGAAGGTCGGGCTATATCTGCCCGCCCTGGTCCCCGGTAAGAATGCGGCGCATGTCGGGCTTGGGTGCGGCAGGCTTTTCCGTCTTTTCGCCCGTCTTTTCAGGTTCGGGGTGCATAGGCTTTGTTTCAGGCTCCGGCAGTTCCTTGCCTTCCATCAGGGCGGTAAATTCCCTGCGGGAGAGGGTTTCGTGCTTGAGCAGCGCGTTGGCCACAGCGTGGAGCTTGTCGATGTTTTCCCGGATGATCTTGCGGGCTTTCTCGTAGCTTTCGTCCAGCAGGCGGCGGACTTCCTTGTCGATTTTTGAGGCCACTTCCTCGGAATACTCCCTGGTATGGCCAAAATCCATGCCCACAAACACTTCCTGGTCATGGCCCAGGTAAATCGTTCCCAGTTCGTCGCTCATGCCAAACTGGGTAACCATACGCCGGCAAAGCTCCGTGGCGCGCTTTAAGTCGGAGGAGGAACCGGTATAGATATCCTCCAGCGCCTCCTGTTCGGCGGCATGGCCGCCCAGCATCATGGCAATGGTATCAAGGAGTGTGTTGCGGCTCATGTTGTCCCGCTCCTCAGTGGGCAGGGACAGCGTATGTCCGGCAGCCTGGCCGCGGGGCACGATGGTGATCAGATGCACCTCGTCACAATTGGGCAGCTCATGAGCCACAAGCGCGTGGCCGGCCTCATGGTAAGCCACCAGCTTGCGGTCTTTTTCGTTCACCTTGTGGCTGCGCTTTTCGGGGCCCATTTGAACCCTGGCGATGGCATCGATCAGCATCTGCTGGTCGATCTCCTTCTTGCGGCTGCGGGCGGCCAGGATGGCGGCCTCGTTCATGACGTTTTCCAGATCAGCGCCGGTGGCATAAGGCGTGCGCTTTGCAACATTTTCAAAATCCACATCGCGGGCAAGGGGCTTGCCCCTGGAATGCACCTTCAAAATTTCAATACGCCCGTTCATGTCGGGGAAGTTCACCGTAACCTGCCGGTCAAAGCGGCCGGGACGCAGGAGCGCAGGGTCAAGGATATCCCGTCGGTTGGTGGCCGCCATGACAATGACGCCCTCGTTGGTGGTGAACCCGTCCATCTCCACCAGGAGCTGGTTCAGCGTCTGTTCCCGCTCGTCGTGCCCGCCGCCCAGGCCCGCGCCGCGGTGACGGCCCACAGCGTCGATTTCGTCAATAAACACGATGGCGGGGGCGGAGCGCTTGGCCTGGTCAAACAGGTCACGAACGCGGCTGGCGCCGACGCCGACAAACATTTCCACAAAGTCGGAACCGGAAATGGTAAAGAAGCGTACGTTCGCCTCACCCGCTACAGCCTTGGCCAGCAGCGTCTTGCCTGTGCCCGGAGGGCCCACCAGCAGCACGCCCTTGGGGATGCGGGCGCCCATTTCCGTATAGCTTTGGGGGTTGCGCAGAAAATCAACCATTTCCCGCAGCTCTTCCTTTTCCTCATCCGCCCCGGCCACATCGGCAAAGGTAACCCGGTTTTTGCTGGCATCCACCACACGGGCGCGGCTCTTGCCAAAGTTCATGACCTTGCTGTTTCCGCCGCCCTGCTGGCGCATGATAATGACCCAGAACAGCACGGATACGCCGATAATCAAAAGGAAGGGCAGAAAATCAAGATACCAGGGCGTTACCAGGGGAGCGCGGTATGAAACGCTGAAGCCCAGGTCATTGACGGATACCTGATCGAAGGGTACGCCGCGTTTGGTAGCCTCCATCTGGCGTACGGTTGCGATAAAGTCTTCGCCGATGGTGGTCTCAAAGTCATAATTCCTGTCGGGGAAATCGCTTAGCGCCACTTTGGTGTCGCGCAGCATGCCCACCAGGCTGTTGTTGCGGATGGCCACGCTTGCCACCTGGTCATTCTTGATATATTCAAGCAATTTGGGATATTCAATTCTTTTGTTTTCTGTAAAGCCAAAACCGCCGTTCATCAGAACAGCGATAAGTATGAAAGCGCTGATGAGCACCACATAGCCCATAAAGCCTCTGGATGTCCGCTTCAAAACAGGGTCCCCCTTCTGTTGAATTGAATTATTATTATAGCACAGTCAATGTAGGAAAGCAAACTTGCAGCTTCTTATTTGCTGTAAATCCTGGGGTGCAAAACACCGATGTCCGGCAGGTTTCTGTACTTCTCATCAAAGTCCAATCCATAGCCTACCACAAAGGCATCGGGAATGATAAATCCGCTGTAATCGGGCGTAAGCTCCACCCCGCGGCGGGCGGGCTTGTCCAGCAGTGTAACGATCCTGATGGAGGCGGGGCTGCGGTCCATAAGCGCCCTTTTCAGATAGGAAAGGGTAAGGCCTGTATCCACGATATCCTCCACGATCAATACATCCTGACCCAGTATGTCCCTGTCCAGATCCTTTAGGATACGCACCACCCCGGAGGTTTTGGTAGAGCTGCCATAACTGGAAATGGCCATAAACTCCGTTTTCAAAGGCAGGTCAATCTCCCGTATCAGGTCGGAAAAAAACAGCACAGCGCCCTTTAAAATGCAAATCATCACAGGCTCTTTCCCGGCATAATCCCGGGTGATGGTTTCCCCCAGCTTTTTAATGGCCTCATTGATCTGAGCCCTCGTGATCAGAATGGATTCCAGATCGGCGTACATCTGCGCGTCGCTGTGCATAGCATATTCTCCTTATTCTTTGGGTTGGACGTTGGTTATCATATCCCAGGGAAGCGGTGTTTCAAGCGTAAGCATTGTGCCTTCCACCGTGCCTGGCCGGATGGCCGCCGTGTAAGACGGGCCTATGCCCGGAATCCACAATACCTCCGGCCCTCTTGCGAGTATGGGAAGCTTGTCCCGAAAGGGCCTGTCCACACGACGGTCGATCAATACTTCCTTCAGCGGCTTTTGGCCTTCGCCGTGTAAAAGCCGGAAGGTATCACCCTTGCGCCTTGTGCGAAGCACCGCGCCACATAGCTCCCGGCTGTCAAGGGCCTGGCGCCTGATGCCGTCCCCCGGCTCCATTCCCGGCCTCCAGGTTGTAGCGTCAAAGCAGGAGCTTTCAAACCGCGTCTGACCCGAAAGTGTTAAGGGAACTTCCGGAGCCGGTGCTCTTTTCACGGGCGGGATCAGGAAAAACCGCTTCGCGCTGCGCTCCCCCCGCACATTCCCGGGCAGGTTGACAACAGTGGAGCCACGTCCGGCGATTGATCCCAGCACCTCTTCCGTTTTGTCAAAGCTTAAAACGGTCATATCCCCGTTCAGGGAAACATCCATCACGGATACAGCTTGCGCCATAAAAGCCCTGACCATCCTCCGCACAAATGCGGGATGCTGATGAAGCAGCGCTTCCCTTTGAAGAAAACACAAGTCCTTTTCCATGCGGGCATTGCATTGAAGCCATTTGATGGCTTCCTCCCGCCAGTAATCCTCTTCCCCGGCCATCAAAAACGCTGTACGGCCCATGGCATTCATGCAGCCTGGAGCCAGGTCTTTCAGGAGGGGGAAAACCTTCAGCCGCAGCTTGTTGCGCAGGCTGTCCGGCTGAGCATTGGTTTCGTCCTCGCGCCATGTAAAGCCTTCCTCGCATAGCGCTTGTGTGAGCGTTTCGTGGTGAAGGGTCAATAAAGGCCTCACCATAAGCCCGCCGGCAAAGGGAGCGCATGGCGTCATGCCCGACAGTCCCGCGGGGCCGCTACCGCGCAGCAAATGCATCAGCACCGTTTCCGCCTGGTCGCCCCCATGGTGGGCCAGCAGCAGCGCATCGCCCCGGCATTCCGCCATGGCCTTTTGGAAGCAGTCATAACGCAGGATGCGGGCCGCCTCCTCCATGCCGCAATGCATCAGGCGCATTGCAGACAGAGCATCCACGGAATACAGAAGCAGCGGAACGTGTAGCCAAAGGCACAATTCCTTCACAAAAGCGGCATCCTTTTGGGATTCCCCGCCCCTAAGGCCATGCTCCACATGTACCGCCGTCAATGAAAAATCATGCGATTCCTTCAAAAGGGCCATCCCGTGCAAAAGAGCCACGGAGTCGGCACCCCCTGACACACCTGCCAGCAGTGTCTTGCCGCCGCCCAATACATGAAGCGGCTGAAGAACACCGGCCAAGGCTGGCAAAAGCTGGTTTCGCATGATGGTTTTCATGCGCCTATTGTACCTATTCCAAAGCCTTTAGGCAAGTGCCTGCACACATTTTTTTCTATCTCCTTCCTCCTTTGATATCCTTTTCTCCCGCACCCTTCATTGCGGAAGCAAACCGGCCCGCTTTCTTGACCTTTCACAGGCAATATACCCATTGGACAATGCTTTGAAACTTTTTAAAAATCGCAGAAAAACAAAGATATTTCAAGATATGCACTGATTTTTTGCGCTAATCGATTCATTTCCGCCCATATTTTACTTTGACCTTCTTTGACCTTCAATGTATAATCAGGCCATGGAAAGGGAACCAAAACAAAAACGGGCTCCCCTCCCGATAAAGAAATGCAAAACAAAACGAATTTGAAGGAGGTTTACGTATGTATACTTTGATTCCGTTTAGGGGCCGCAGGGATCTGGGCCGCAGTTTGACCAACAGCCTGCTGAACGACAGCTTCTTCCGTTCCTTTTTCGACATGAGCGACTTTATGGGCAGCGCGGGCTTCCGTGTGGACATCAAGGACAAGCAAGACCACTATCTCCTGGAGGCGGAGCTGCCCGGCGTGAATGAGGATCAAATCGATCTGACGGTGGACAATGATGTATTGACCATTACCGCCAACGCCCTTAAGGAGCACAAGGAGGAAAAGGACAACTACCTGTACTGCGAGCGCCGGGCGGGCCGCATGGAGCGCAGCTTCAGCCTGGAGGGCATCCTGCAGGACAACATCAGCGCCGACTACAAAAACGGCGTGCTCACCGTAAGGCTGCCCAAGAACGCTCCCGAACCCGTGAAAACGCAACGGAAAATTGCCATCGGCGGAAACGGCCAGGGCAGGATCGCAGGGGGCAACTAAGGTTTTGTGAGGATATTTCGGGGAGGGGACTTTTTGAAAAAATTCCCCTCCCCGAACCCCACCCGGAAAAACTTTAATAAGGGTAATGCATTTTGAATATCCTATAAGAAGCAGTATGCTTTACAATAGATTGGCGAAGGGCGGGCATACCCCGCAGCCCGGACAAGGAACGGGACCTTCCCCGCTCCTTTGGAATCACCTCCGGTTCAAGCGCCGGAGGTGGTTTTTGCATTTGAAGAAACGTGATTACTTGAACAAGTCGCTGTAGCTGAACGGGTAGGTATCGGTATTTCCCCCCTCCTTGGGTTTTACTGTGAATGTTTGGTAGTAACGGTTGCTATGAATAATAGTAATGCTTTCGGTTTTCATATATGAACCTGCTTCTCCGAACAGATGCTTCGGTCCGTACCATGTTTCGCCTTCCCCGATAATGAAGTACACCAGACCCTCCGGGATGCGTACGGTTACCCTGCTTCCATTGTTGGAAAATGCCACCAGTATCTGCTGGTCCGTTGACGCACGGTATGCGCTGATGCAGTAGTTCAGGCCATCCTTGGGCATGTTGAATACACACTTGGCTCCCGAGTTTTTGCCGCTTACCAAACCGGATTTCGGGCTTTTTACAGCCGGGTAATCCGGGAGTTCAAGGATACTGATGCTTATTTCAAAGACCTCATCATCAAGCGCACTTGCAAGCGCATCGCTGTCTTTGTTGAAGGAGGTGAGCGCAAAAGCATCCAGCTCCCGCGGAAGTTCGAACAGATTGAACTCGAAACGTTCAGCCGTACCCTTATTCTTGCCATGGCGGTGGGCAATTGCATTTTGCTCCATACGGGCGATGATCTTGTGTATCAGGTCCTTTGTGGTATACGCTTTGGCCCTTGCATCATAGTGCATGTCATATAGCGTGTCGCTGCATGCCTTTTCCATCATCTCAGACAAATTGGGGGCGTTGAAGGTTAGGGCAAGCGCTTGAGGACCGCTGGTCAGGTCAAGCTTTATGTCCTTGGTGGCGTAAAGGAGCGCAGGCAGGAACTTACGGCTATCCTCATCAGCTTCAATGCGGTTCAGATAGCGGATGTACGTCCCTAGAGGCTCAACAGCCTTCAGGGAGGCCGGTGCTTTTTTGGGAGGGGCAATGGGCACAGGCAAAAAGAAATCTGTCAGGGCAGTCAATACCTTCTTGTCCGCAAATGCTTTTTTTGCTGCCGCCGCAGCGGTCTTGACTGTTTTTTGCAGCGCGGCCTGCGCCTTGGGCGCAAAGGCTACTTTATAACCGCCTGACTCGTTGGTGATGTTCAGGCTCAGCTTTACCTTGGTGTCGGGGGCGGACATGGACTGTACGATACCGCTTAGGTACGCCTCGGCATCGCCTGTGTATTTCGGCTGATTTTTCATGCGGGGATTGCCGCTGGTCAGCATAAAGCTGACAGTAAGCGGCTTTCCTTTTGCCAGATCTAAGTTTTTCAGCTCCATGGCAATATTGGAGGCACCGCGGCTGAGGACATAGCGCTCCCAGCCGTCTTTCGCGCTGTCAGCCTGATTTTTCATGAACTCCTGAAGGAACTGCTCAACAGCCGCCTCCATGATTGTTTCAGGCTCACTGGCATACGCGGCTGCACAAAGGCACAGAGACAAACCCATGATCAGAAGCATTGCTATGATCTTTTTCATACAAACCTCACCGCTGCATTTTTTTAGCATATTATACCACACCTTTCAAGAAAAAGGCATGCCGGCAGCACGCCGGCATACATTTTGTTCCATGCAGGCTGCTTTTCATCGGCACAGGCTGCAAATCATCCAGGTCCACTCATGCCAAAACACTGCAAACGCTTGCAGGCATCCTGCGAACGTGATATCATTTCTCCGCATGCTAACATGCGGAGAGGAAGTCTCGTATGCCCAGGACAGCCCGGCAAACAGTGAATGAATACCTTCTGCTGACCATAGGCACGGTTTTTATCGCGGTAGGGGTGTATTTTTTCAAATTCCCCAATCATTTTTCCACCGGCGGCGTCAGCGGCATATCCATCATACTGGGCTTTTACGTGCCGGGGCTGACGGCGGGATCGTTTGTATTCCTCATCAACGCCGCGCTTTTGATCCTTGGTTTTTCAGTCTTTGGCCGTTCATTCGGCCTTCGCACCGCGTATGCCAGCACGCTTTTATCCAGCGTGATCTGGGTCTTGGAGCGGTTGATTCCATTGTCGGCACCGCTGACCACCCAGCCTTTGCTGGAGCTGATTTTCGCCGTGGCGCTGCCGGCGGTGGGTTCGGCCATTCTTTTTAACATCGGCGCCAGCAGCGGCGGCACCGATATCATCGCAATGATACTGAAAAAGTATTCCTCCCTGAACATTGGCAACGCGCTGTTCGCGGTGGATTTTCTTATTACCGTAGCGGCGCTGTTTGCTTTCGGCGTGGAAACGGGGCTGTTCTCCATCCTGGGCCTGCTCATCAAAGCCCTGCTGGTGGATCTGGTTTTGGAAAACATCAAGACCAACAAGTGCTTTCACATCATCACTGCCACACCGGATCCCATCCTGCGCTATATTGTGGACAACCTTCACCGGGGGGCCACCATCCTAAACGGAGAAGGCGCCTATACCCACGAAAACCGCACGGTGCTTTTGACCGTGGTGAACCGTACCCAGGCCGTACACCTCCGCCAGTTCGCCAGGGAGGTGGACCCCCGCTGCTTCATATTGATCACCAATACGGGCGAGATCATCGGCAAAGGGTTCAGAGGGGTTATTTAACGTTTCAGTTTGTATGGAGGTGCTTTCATGCCCGCGGTCCTGGGCGCAGTCGTCGGCCTCATGTATTCCGTCATGAACCTGTTCAATGCCCAGCTTAGCCAAACGTATGGCAATTCCTTTGCCACAGTGCTCATTCATATCGCAGGCCTCATATGCGTTCTGCCGCTGACCATCAAGCATCTGCTTAAAAAGCAGCATGCCCCCTTATGGATGCACCTGGGCGGCGTGCTGGGTATATTCACTGTGATCACAAGCAACCTGGGTGTGACGACACTTGGCGTCACCGTTACGCTGTCGCTTACGCTGCTGGGGCAAATGGCATGCAGCATGGTTTTTGACCAGTTTGGCCTGTGGGGCTTTGTCAAAACAAAGTTCAAATGGGAAAAGGCCGTAAGCTTAACGCTGATCGGCCTTGGAGTGGCGGTGATGATGCTGTGGTAATCGCGGTCTTAGGCGTCCTGCTCAGCGGCGTCACCATCGTGCTGGCCCGGATGTGTAATGCCCGGCTGGCGCAAAGCTGCGGCGCACCCTACAGCTCCCTGATGAATTACATCACGGGGCTTTTGGGCTCACTGATTGCTTTTTTCCTGACAGGCGCTGTGGTAACATCGGTCTTCCCTGCCAAGAGCGGTTCGTTCACCATGTACCTGGGCGGCGCTTTGGGGCTTGTGAGCGTATACATGCTCAACAGAATCACCCACCGCCTGCCCGCCACGCAGATGACGCTTTTGATCTTTATAGGCCAGTTGTTTTCCGGCCTTTTGATTGACTACTTTGCCATACACAAGTTTTCTTTGGGAACGCTTGCCGGCGGCCTGCTGGTGCTTTTGGGGCTGGCGGTGAACATCTTTAGCGACAAAAGAAAATCATAGTTCTCAGACAATCCCCCGAAGGTCCAGCTCTTTAGCATCCACCCGCAGGATGCCGATGTCATGGACCACACCCCCCGGCACATTGTTGAAGCCTCCATGGCCGTCACCGCCGCAGGTAATACGCAGGTCATTGGTCCGGCAGTAATCAACGCAAAAGTTCGTAAAAGCCTCGGTGTGCTCTGGATAATGGCACTCAATGCCGCCTACGCCCAAGCTTTTCAAATCATCCAGTATGGCCGCAAAATCCTCAGGCATTTGAGGCCACCAGCAGCCAGGATGCGCCAGTACCGGCACGCCGCCCGCTTCCTTGATAATGGAGCAGGCTTCTTCTATGTCATAGTAATCCGGCCGGAAGCCGCCATATTGCCGATGGAATGACAGCCCTTCCATCAGCGATGCGGTCAGCCCTCTGGCCCGCAGATAATGCAGCCCCTTCCAGCCGCCTTCCCCCGGCGCATAGGAAAACTTTGCATAATCCTCCATGCTGAGCTGTGGATAATCCTTCAGCATGCTCCTCACCATCCGGACGCTTATTTCCATAAGCTCCCGCCGGGTTTTTTGCATCAGCTTAAGCATCTGTACATTTTCCGCATCAAAGGCATAGCCCAGCAGATGCAGCAAACTTCCGTGCCAGTACACATCCAGTTCCACTCCCTGTACAAGGCACAGGCCGGCCGCCTGGCAGATGGGACGTAGGCTTTCATATGCCGCTATGGTATCGTGGTCGCACACGGAGATGACGGAAAGCCCTTTTGCCACAGCCGCGTCCACCACCTCCTGCGGCGTTTGTGCTCCGTCGGAAAAACAGGTATGGATGTGCAGATCGGCAAGCATCTAGCAATCCCCCTTCCCAAAACCCCTTGGAATGTTTTGACAGTATAACGGCCGCCTCATGATTTGTCAATCGTGATGCTTCAGCTATACGAAAAGTGCCATGCCGGATGGATATCCGGCACGGCGCATTTTTATTCTGTCTTTGCATCCTGCCTGTTGCTTACGCCGCCAGCGGCCCGGTTCCGCTTTCGATAACCTTCAATATTTCCCGCTCTTCCCCAGTCAGCGCGTCGATGTACACCAGATACTGTGAATTATCCCAGGCGGACGTAAACTCATAGCACAGCTTTTCCGTACCCCGGAAGGGGATCAGGCACAGCCTTGTTTGCAGTATCTCCAGCCTGCTTGAAACCATGTCCCTGGCTTCCTCCTCGGTGATCTTGGGCTTCTCAAGCGTCCGCTGCCGGTGGTTCATCCAGTAATTGTTCGCCTCAATGCCGACGATGTCTCCGGTGTCCATGCGCACCTGCACCTTCACAAGATCGGGGTACAAAAGCACGCCGTCCTGCACGGCGGCATAATTGATCACTGCCAGGCCGTTGTACACCTGGTAATAGCTTTCGGCCATTTCCCCAAAGCCTCTGCTTGTGAGAAACGCCTTTGCCTTTTCCTTGCATTGGTCTACCGTGAGCGTTTGGGCAAAATCTGCGTGCTCGGGCATCATCCACAGCACTTTGCCGCCCTGGCGGGTGACCTCCACGGTCAGCGTATCATCCGGGATGCTGACCATGACGCCAAAGGCCGGTATCGCGCCCATGATTGCCGCGGTCTCACTGACGCCTGTCACCCGCTCCGCGCCCACGAATTGCCTGGCGATTTCCAGAGCCTGCTCCTTGGTAATATCGCCCTGGGGCAGCCCCTGGGGAGCGCCCATGTGCCTGGCATCGGAAAACGCACCGTCATAAATCAGCGTGGGGTAATCGATGCCGTTGTCCTTGTCGCCCACCTGCTCCATGGGCCGTGCCTTCGCCTGCATGTCCTGATAAAACATAGGCATTTCCGCCGAATACCGCATGCTCTGGGATATCATCTGCTGCTGGGCCGCCTGCAGTTGGCCGGCCAGCAGCACGCAGTTGGTGAGAAGCTGGCTCAATTGATTCAGATCCGTATCAGAAAGCGGCGTGCCGTTGGCCACCTTGAGCACCAGGGTGTCGGTATAATCACCCACCTGCCCCGCAAACTTCACCGTGGGCTCCATGGCCTCGTGGGACAGGGGCAGAACCGTCAAATTGTTTTGCACTTCCCATGCCTGGCGGCTTAAATCAGACAACAGGTCCACGCCTGTCTGCGGCGTACCCGATACCAGCAGCTTGTTCATTTTGATTTCCATGCTCTGCAGCTGACTGATGCTTTCCAGCACGGCGCTGTAATACACATCCTCCAGCGTCCTTGAGATGCGCGCGGCCCGCTGGCCCTGGTAGACAGCCGTGCCGATGGCCGCCACAAGCGCCAGGGACAGGAATGTATACAGCAGCATGTGATGCTTTTTCTGCATGCGCTTTTCCTCCCTATATGGCAAAGTTGTGCCGGCCAATGGACAGCGTGATCTGCCGCGACCATATCCATCTGTTGGTGGCGGTAGCGGGATTGTAATAGTATATCGAACCGCCGGTGGGATCCCAGCCGTTCATGGCGTCTCTGGCCGCCCTGATGCTGTCCTGGCTGGGCGTTAAGTTGATCTGCCCATCCCACACCGCATCAACCGCGCCCGGCTGGTAGACGACACCGCTGATGGTATTGGGAAACGAGGGGCTCTTGACACGGTTTAAGACCACCGCTCCCACCGCTACCTGGCCGATGTATGGCTCGCCCCGTGCCTCGCCGTTGATGAGCCGGGCCAGGGTATATACCTCGCTGTCATTGAAGCTGCCGACGGAAACAGCCCCGCCGGATAATGTGATCCCCAGCGCCGCCGCCGTGGTCGGACCAACCACGCCGTCCGCTTTCAACCCGTTCTTGCGCTGGAAATACACCACTGCATTGTAGGTCTCCTGACCGAAGTACCCCGTCACCGAACCATCGTAATAGCCCCATTGCTTCAGTTTTTTTTGTACGGCGCTCACCTGGTCGCCCTGTGATCCCCAGGCCACCACCTGGGCATAGGCTATCTGCATGGAGGCCAATAGATAGATGCCTATCAAAAGCGTAGCCAGTGCCGATACTTTCCCGCTTTGCCTGCGCACGGTGTTTCCCCCTTTTTGTTTCCCGTTCAGGCAAAGTATGGCGTTCTTTCCTAAAAATCATACGGGAGACAAAAGGGGCCAGGAGTAAAAAATGTCCTGGAGATACCAGGTAAAGTCTGCCTGCGCATCCTCCACGGCCTGCACCTCCTTTGCAGGTGCTTCCGGCACAGAAAGGCTCAGGCACAGGCTTGGAAAAAGCACACACCACCAGTTTTTTCCCTCGCCCTCCCCCAGTACAATGCGCAGCGCCTTGTATTCCCCCGCCGGTACCAGCACGCTGCCGTACCACCGGTCGGGAAAGGAAAACATGCCTACCTGAGCCGACACTTTGCCCAAAAAGCCTTCCTCCCTGGCCGCCAAGATGGCCGCGTCCTCCAGTGCCTGCCTGTTTTCCTGAAGGTACGCCATCATATCCCCCACAGCATTAAGGCGGGATAGAGCGTCACGCCAGCATAAAAGCACCTTGTCCCGGACACACAGCTTGATGCGCTGGTTTTCTTCATCATCCCCCGCCGCCACCACATGCAGGCGTATGATTTCGCCCGTATGTACAGCCTCCCGCAATGTTGCCTCCTCTGTGTTGGCCATCGCCGGACGGCTTAATAGAAGCAGCACCGACAGCAAACAATAAAGCACCCTTGCCATGCAGTATCCCCCTTAAAGGTTTCTGCATACAGGGTGCCCATCAGCCCTATGGTTTATGTATAGTCATTCCTGAAAAACAATCCCCTCCAGGCAGGTATGGGTCATAAAGCAGGCGGGCCACCGCCTTCTTAAAGCGGCCAGCGCGGAGCGCGCGTGTACCGCACTGGCAAACACGCCGTATACGGCGGAGCCGCTGCCCGTCATCATGGCGTGCCTGGCTCCGTTTAATCGCAGCGCTTGCACAGCCACGCGGATTTCCGGGCGCAGTGTTTCGCTGGTTGGCTGCAACGCGTTGCCCATAGCGCGGCACAAGGAAGCCAAATCGCCCTGCTCCAACGCCAGGATGGCGGCCTTGGTATCCGGTCTGGAATCCTGCGGTATCTTCTCCCATTCCAGGGATGAAAACACCTTTTTGGTGCCAAGACCCCGGCAGGGCTGTACCACAGCCAGCCAGAACTGCCTTGCGCAGGGCAGCGGATCGAGTATTTCACCAATGCCCCTGGCACGCATAAGGCCGCCCCGTAAACAAAAGGGAACATCCGCCCCCACCGCAAGGCCAACCGCTTGCAGCTCCTCCATGGAAAACGAGAGCCCCCACAGGCGGTTCAGCCCGGCCAACACAGCAGCGGCATCGGCGCTGCCCCCGCCCATGCCGGCACCGATGGGGATGTTCTTTTGCAGATAAATGTCCGCACCCAATCTTGAACCCGAGGCTTTTTGAAGCGCCTTGGCGGCCTTCAATACCAGATTGTCCTCCGTATCCGGCACCCTGGCCCCCTGGGACAGGCGGAGCGACAGTTCCTCGCCGGGCAGGATGGTGATGGTATCGCAAAGCGCTACCGACTGCAAAAGCATGTCCAACTGATGATACCCGTCCGGCTGCCTGAAAAGAACATCCAGCGTCCAGTTGATTTTGGCCCGGGCCATCACCTGCATGTCCATCCCCCCCGGGTGTGATTATAACAGATAGGGCAAAGCTCCATCAAGAAAATAACAATCGTTTTCATTCTCATGCCCTTCATGGTATAATCATACTATCAACAGGAAGGGGGAGGATGATGCCATGATGCGTGTAAATTCCATCCCCGTGTTATTGTCCGTTACCGGGCAAAGCCAGCAGGCCGGCCAGCAGGAGGAGCGGATCCACCTGGTCACCACCGGGCACTTAAGCAAGACGGAGCGGGGTTTTTCCCTGCATTATGAGGAGACACAGCCCGACAGCGGCGAAACCAGCCATATCACCCTGGATGTTGAAAAGGGCAGCGTCACCATGATACGGGACGGTTCCTACGCCACCAGCATGGTGTTTGAAAAAGGCCGCCGCTTTCAGGGCAATTACCGCACCCCCATGGGTGATCTGGAAATGGGGATCTACGCCACCCGCGTACAGTATTCCGCCAACGAGGAAAAAGGCGACGTATCGCTGCAATATCAGCTTGACCTGCAGGGCCAGTATGTAGCCATGCATGAACTGAAGGTTCTTTTCGTCAGGCAGGATGCACCCTCATGATAACCCTGATACAACACCTGCGCCATGATTCAAACGCGCTGTTTGAAAGGGCGGGCTTTCCCGGCTGCCCGCCTTTTTTACGACGGGCGGATGATGATGATTTCCTGCTGTGCAGCGATGCGCCAAGAAGGCTGATTGATCCTTTGCACGCGGCGCTGCTTTTCAAAAAAGCGGGGCTGACCCTTATGGAAAGGGATGGCCTGTGGTTTTTGGATGCGCGGGCTTGTGATTACGGGCAGCTTGATGCTTCCCTGACCATGGACATGCCCAGTATGCCCACGGCTGAAAAATACCTGGGCCTTTGGGCGCTGGTAAGGATGCTTCATGAGCATCCTTCTCCGGTTTCGTGCCAGCCCAAATGGGCTGTGCGCCGCACCGTCAAGACCATTGAGGCAGGCGAAAAAGCAATCCTTTCCTTGGCAAATAGCCTGCCCCCTCATCTGGCTGAGCTTTTGAGAAGAAAGGAGCCCCTGCCCTATCTTTCAGGGAAGCTGCTTGCTCATTGGCTGAACGGTCATATACGAAAGGATGTGGTTTGATGATCATCACCTATTACGGGCATGCGCTGTTTGCCCTGGAAACGGCGGATGGATATACCCTTGTCACCGACCCTTATGACGCATCTGTAGGCTATCCCATGGGCAGGCTGCAGGGAGATGTGATCACCGTCAGCCATGAGCACCACGACCACAACAACCTTTCGCTGGTGGAGGGAAGCCCGATCGTACTCCGGGGCGACGGCGTTTTTGAGCCTATACCCGGCATACGCGTTACTGGCTTTCCCTCCTTCCATGATGAGGAACAGGGCGGGCGCCGCGGCAGAAACACACTGTTTCTGATGGAAATGGATGGTTTGCGGCTGTTGCATCTGGGTGACCTGGGGCACGAACTGAATCAGGCAGCCCTGAGCCTTTTGGGCAGGGTTGATGTTTTGATGGTGCCGACAGGCGGCTATTATACCATAGACGCGCATCAGGCGGTACGCCTTGTTCACGCACTTCATCCCCGGATCATCATCCCCATGCACTACCGCACCGCCTCAAGCAGCAGACTGCCCATCGCCCCGGTGGAGGAATTCCTGCACGCCTTGGATACGTATCCTTCACCCATGCCCATTTTGCGCGTTACAAAGGAAGACCTTTGCCAGCAGCCCCATGTGGCGCTGATTACACCGAGGCCTTTGCCTGTATCGTTCGGGGGCTGACAGCATAGCGGGATAGTGCTTCATTACTTTTTGCCTGCCGCAGATAGAAGGCAGTTGCCGAAAAGCGAAGGAAAGATTGCCGAAAATCCCCTCCCAACGGCCAGGGGCGTATCATTTGGATTTTCGTCAAGGTACAAGAGAAAAAACAAGCTGCGCAGCCGAAGGTCCAAGGCGACCGGAAAGCCCTGATCATGCCGTGAGGCACGAAATACCCATTTTTTAAACGAATCTCCTTCGTATCGCATCGTCCGCAGCAGGCGGCGCTTCGGATTCGGAACCCTGGACCTTCAGAAGCATCCTCTCTTTTGCTAAAAATTTAAATGCGGCAGCCCTGCCAATGGCGATTTTCCCTTGACATGTTCTAACACAGCCATTACAATATACGCATTGTGTTTTTGTATTTGCCGGCAGCGTCCGCTGGACCGGCGTTTCATTATGCGTAAAAGGAGCGTCCCTTATGGCTACGAAATTCGTGTTCGTCACCGGCGGCGTCGTATCCTCCCTGGGCAAAGGCATTACCACCGCATCCCTTGGCCGCCTCCTCAAGGCCCGCGGTTTCAAGGTTTCCATTCAAAAAATCGATCCTTATTACAATGTGGACCCAGGCTTACTCAGCCCTTTGCAGCACGGCGAAGCCTTTATTACTGACGACGGCGTGGCTGCCGACCTGGACCTTGGCCATTATGAACGCTTTACGGATGTGCTCTTAACGGGGGAGGCCAGCGTCACATCCGGCAAAATCCACAAGCTGGTAATGGAGCGGGAGCTGCGCGGGGATTACAAAGGCGGCACCGTACAGGTGGTGCCCCATGTGACCAACGAAATCAAACAGGCCATTTGGGCCGCCGCGCAAAACAGCGGTGCGGAGATCGCACTGGTGGAGATCGGCGGCACGGTGGGCGATATGGAATCCGCACCCTTTTTGGAGGCCATCAGGCAGATGCGCTGGGATTTGAATGACCAGGACAGCTGCTTTATTCATGTGACGCTGCTTCCCTACATTTCAGTGGCGGGAGAATTGAAAACAAAGCCCACCCAGCATTCGGTAAAAACCCTCCGGGCCATCGGCATCCAGCCTGATGTGATCGTCTGCCGCACGGAAAAGCGCATTACCAGGGAAGCCAAGGAAAAGATCGCGCTGTTTTGTAACGTAAAGGCCAGTCACGTGGTACAAAATGTGGATGTGGCCTCCCTGTATGAAGTGCCCCTGATGATGGAGGAGGAAGGCCTGGCCGGCATTGTCTGCGAGCAGTTGGGGCTTGACCACCCCGTCAGCGACATGAGCGGCTGGAAAGCCATGCTTGAGCGTTCCCGCCATCCCGAAACCCAAACGAAGATTGCGCTGGTAGGCAAGTATGTGGCGCTCCGCGATGCCTACCTATCCGTGGCGGAAGCCCTCACCCACGCCGGGATCGCCTTAAAAACCGCCGTAAACCTCGAATGGATCAGTTCAGAAAGCATCAATGATGAAAACGCCGAAAAGGTGCTGGGCGGATTTGACGGCATCATCGTTCCCGGCGGCCATGGCGACCGCGGCGCGGAAGGAATCATTTCCGCCGCCGCTTATGCCAGGCAAAAATGTGTACCCTACCTGGCCATCGGCTTTGGCATGCAGCTATCCGTGGTGGAGGCCTGCCGGAACCTTCTTAACCTTGCCAGCGCGAATTCCGCCGAGGTGGATCCGCAAACGCCCCATCCCGTCATATACATCCCGGAAAGCAGGCTGCCAAATAACGGCAACCGCAGCGCCGCCCGCATGGGCGCCGGCACCGTGCTTTTGCAGGAGGGAATGATCCGTTCCCTGTATGGCAGTGATACTGTGAGGGAACGCCACGGCAACCGCCTGGAGGTGGCTCCCATCTACGTGGATGCACTAGCCGAAAAGGGGTTCCTTTGCTCAGGCCGGTGCGGGGAGGAAGGCTACCCGGAAGCATTTGAAGTGAAGGACCATCCCTTCTACGCCGCGGTTTTGTATCATCCCGAGTTCTTGTCCCGCCCCGACCGGGCCCATCCACTGTTTACAGGCTTTATCAGCGCTTCATTGAAGAAATAGCTGCCAAAGAACGCCCCCGCTTCCTGCATGGGACAGCGGGGGCGTTTGTGCATACTGCCAATACAATTCAGATAGTATCCGGGGATGCATTACGAAAATGACATTGTCATTTTCTCGAAATCCTACTGGATGCTGTTGACCTTTGTGTTCAGCTCGGTTAAAAGCGTCAATAGCTGCGTTTGCGGTTCCTTTGTTTGCTGACCTGTCTGCAGCCGCAAATCGAACGCATCGATCACATTATAGATCGTATCAAACAGGCTGTTATCCACCACCTGCTGGCTGTTTCCTCTCAGCCCCACATGAACCTGCTGCAGTGTTTGGACGGCGTACACATGCTGGCGAAGCTTGCCCAGCAGGTTGGTGGTGGTGGACCCACCCGTGCGGGACAGGTTGTTGACCTGGTTAATGGCCTGGCTGGTTTCAAAGCGCATGTGTTCCCGGAAAAGCGCCTGTTCCTTTGCCTCAAAACGCATGGCATTTCCCCCAAGAATGCCCAAAACCACAACGGCAAGGACCAGCAATATGGAAAACACTTTTCCAACCTGCTGCCGTATTCGCTGCCCTCCCATGTTACTGCGCATTTGCTGGGAATAACGGTACATGATTTCCCTCCTTTGGTGTAACCGCCGGCTTATTCAGGCGGTGTATACGTCGGCCTTCATTTCCTCTTCGCTCACTTGAACGTGCTTTCTGGCCGGCTGCTCCGGCAACTGGTCTTTCATTATACCATAAATCCACCAGGTGGTAAAGTACCCGAAAAAATGCCAGGGGAAACATGGAAAAGTGGTTTGGGCTTGCTCCATATATACCCATTTTTGTGCATCAGGGGAGAATAGGCTTCCATGGGTGCAAAGTGTACGCAACGGATGACAGTGCATGCCCATACAACGGTTCAGGATGTCAAATTCCCTGCGAAACGATGAAACGGCATAAGAAAAAGCCCTCCCTGGGGAAGGCTTCGAAAAGTCGAAAAAGCAAATGTATCCTTCATGCGTGCATGTCAGATGGATGGCTCCATTTCCCGCACCCTCATCAGCCATTCCAGCGTGAGCGCGCGGAACAGCTCCGGCTGCTCGATTTGCAGGTTATGCCCGGCCCTGTCCAGTATGGCAAAGGCCGCCCTTGTATAATTCTCCAGAATGCGCCATGCATCCCGGTAGCCTACGCTTGCGTCCTGGCGGCCCAGCAGAATCAGTGTAGGATTTGGGTATGGTTTCTCCAATTGATCCACATCAAACGTAAAGGCGTATCCGTTTTTTCTAAACCAATCCAAAAACGGCTGGTCCGCAAGGCGTATTCCCGACAGTATCTCATCTCGGAACCTTTCCCACACCTCCTGGGTCTGGACCACATTGATGCCGGTAAACTCCTCCGCCTCCTTGGGGGTCAGCCTTGAAAGCAGTGCATTGTCCGTTATCAAAGCCACATGCCCGGGCAGCGTACGCTTTGCAGTATCTGTTTCGATGGCGGGGCACAGAAGAAGAAGCCCGGCCACGCGGTCAAACGCACGCTTGACAATCCCCCTGGCCAGATACCCGCCATAGGATTCGCCGGCCAGCAGGAAACGCTTGCCCGGGATCACCTGGTCGATAAAGTCCACAAGTATGTCCAGCATCACGTCAGAATTGATGATAAAAGGCGCGCTTTTCGTTTTTCCCATGCCCGGCAGGTCGATATAGATTCTTTGATACCCATGCAAGTTTTCGAAGATGGGTTCCATACAGCCGGTCATCAGCCGGTGGTCCACATGGTAACCATGAATCATCAAAACAGGCTGTCCCAGCCCGATGGATTCATAGTGGATGGTTAGATTCCTGACTGTACATTCCATGGCATTACGATCCTTTCCTCCGGCGGTCCCGGTGATAGGAAGTGTACCAGAATCCCACTATTTGTCAATCCACCGCTTTGAAACAGATGGAAATGCACACATTGTCAAAGACCGCCGGTGTGCGGTTTGGGCGGTCTTGCCAAACCCCTTTGTCAGATATCAGCCCAGGCCGGCAGCTTTTTCATGAGCCGCATGGCCGTCTGCCGGGCGGCAGCCTCCTCCAGCCCCTGGGTGTTCATCAAAAAATGGGTGGTTCCTTCAAGCTTCTCCGGGTAGGATTGCATACTCCCGTCCGGCCGCATGCAATACAGGCAGTAGTCCCTCGTCTCATCCCCCTGAGCGTAGTCCTCACGCTTGGACATGGGCATCCCGCAGGCAATGCACATCTTCATGTTTTTCACTCCTCCTCACAGGTTTTTGTAAAACGCCTTCAAATCCTGCTTTGTGCTTTCAAGCAGAAAAGTATCCCTGATGCCGTCAATTGCCCCCTGCAGCCCGTACAGCATATGCAGGCAAGCGCCGGGATCGAAACACCGGATACGGAGAAAAGCTTCCTTGCTGCCGGTATCCTTCAGTTGCTTTTCAGAAAATATCCCGATTTCATTCAGGTTTTTCTCCAATACTTTGCCTATGTTGGGAAGCTTCATTAATTCCCCCATCTACTCATCACCTCAAAAGCTTCAGATAGGATGTAATCAGCATATCGCCGTGCCGCGCAATCACACCGCCCTCCGGGGCAAACAGGTCGCCGCTTTGCAGGTAGTGATGCACAAGGCCGATCCACATGGAAAAGAGCACATGGACCGAAATTTCGGTTTTTACCGCCATTTCCTCCCGCTCAAGCGCCTGCATAAAGTGCAGCGAAAGCACGGACTGTATCATAACAAAGCTGTCCCGCGCACCTTGCGGCAAAAGCCTTGCCTCCATCAGCAGCCGGGTATAGAAGCCCTCGTATTCCCCTATCCCTTTCAAGTGGGCGCCAAGCACTTCATCAAGGCTGGCCCCGCTCTGAGAAAGATCATGGGTACGCGCGGCGATTTCCTTCCCATAATGGCTGACCACCGTTTCAATCAGGTCTTCCTGTGACTTGAAATGGACAAACACCGTGCCGTGGGATACCCCCGCCTCCCTGGCGATGTCCTCCATGCGGCTTTGCATGATCCCATGCCTTGTGAACACGTCAAAAGCCGCCTGAAGCAGCTTTTGACGTGTACGCTCCTTTTGCTGGCTGCGGTTGGTTGTTTTCAAAAATTGACTCCTTAATCATTGACTTTATAGTCATTTTAATCGGTATCTCAAGGCCTGTCAACCCTCTTTGCAGGATTTTTTTGCAGCCCTGCAAAATCACGCTTGACAAATGCCGTTTCCTCCGATACAATCTTTTAAAATTGCAAACGCCATGACTGGGACCAGTACTTCATGCTTCCCATCAGAGAGCTGCCGCAAGGTGCGAGGCAGCAGGGATAGCTGAAGGAAACTCACCCACGAGCGGCCGCCTGAAAGCGGATTTTGCCGCAAGTAGCAGCGGACGGTTTCGGCCCGTAACAGCCTTTCACAAGCGGGGGCATATGCCCCAAGCAGAGTGGTACCGCGGATGCACCTATGCCTCCGTCTCTGATGATATCGTCAGAGACGGAGTTTTTTTATGGCTGGATGCCAATGAAGAAGGAGGCGGTTTTTATGGCCATCAATACGCTCAGCAACTACACCATACCGGGGCTTTTGCGAAAGAATGTGCGGGAAATACCCGATAACGACTGCGTCGTTGCTCCGGAATACAACGTGCGGTGGAGCTGGCGGGAGTTTGACCGCCTGACCAATCTTGCAGCCAGGGGCCTTCTCTCCATGGGCATCAAAAAGGGCGACCATGTGGCCATCTGGGCCACCAACCTGCCCGAATGGATGCTCACCATGTTTGCCACGGCCAAGATCGGCGCGATCCTGATCACGGTGAACACCAACTACAAGCAGTTTGAGGTGGAGTATCTGCTGCGCCAGAGCGAC
>JAEZLW010000030.1 GCA_023415145.1 Bacillota bacterium
TCGAAATCCCCCCTACGCCCCCTGCGTCTACGCTGGTCCGACACGCATATCCAAGGTGTTTTTTCGCTCGTAGTATGGTTTTGGGGCGTATCATTCTTGCAGGGGCGACCAGGGCTTATCTCATGTGCGGCATCAACTATCGGTCAACTATTTAGGTTGCTAACTTGTACACTCCTCGCCGCAACGGTATAATAAACCGGAAGAGGTGGGGCAGGTGAAGCAAAAAACGGTGCTGGTAATCGGCGGCGGCGCGGCGGGGTTGACAGCTGCCATCTGTGCAGCCGGGCTAGGTGCGAAAGTGACCGTGCTGGAAAAAATGGACCGGGTGGGCAAAAAGATATTGGCCACCGGCAATGGCCGCTGCAATGTGATAAACGTGGGACCGCTCCGGTATCACGGCGGGGAAGCGTTTGCCAAAGAAGTGCTTTCCCATGCGGATGCAAATCGGGTATCCTCCTTTTTTGGCAGCCTGGGCCTTACCCTTCGTCAAGAGGAGGAGGGGAGGGTGTATCCCGCCAGCGGCCTCGCATCCTCCGTGCTGGATGTTTTGCGGCTGGGTTGTGCCCGCCATGGGGTAGAGGTTTTATGCGGCGCGGCTGTTTCCCACATCGAAAAGCTTCCCGGCGGCTTCAAAGCTTTCACCTGGGACAAGCAGTATGCGGCGAACGCCGTTATCGTTGCAGGCGGTGGGAAGGCCGCCCCGAAGCTTGGCAGCGACGGCAGCGCCTATGCACTTTTGCAAGCTCTGGGGCACCGGCTGATAACGCCCCGGCCCGCCATCACCCAATTGAAAACCGAAACGGAGCCCATCCGGGGATTAAGCGGCATCCGTTCGCTGGCGGAGATTTGGCTGACCCGCAGGGACGATATTCTAGCCAGGGAAAAAGGTGAGATCCTGTTCACTGAATATGGAGTCAGCGGTGTGGCGGCCATGCAATTGGCACGGGATGCCACGGGGGCAACGCTGCACATCAGCCTTTTACCGGCTGTCAACATCAAAGAAAATGATCTGATGTCTGCACTTATGCACCGGGCGGGGCTGTTTTGCAATGCGCCTCTGGAGCAGTTCTTTTCAGGCTGGATGCATGCAAGGCTGGGCATGGCGCTGATGAAGCGCGCAGGCATTGGGCCTTTGTCCCGCGTTTGCGCTTCTCTTTCTCAAAAGGAAGCATCCGTCCTTGCGGGCCTGATAACAGACTTCCCGCTTGCCATCACCGGCGTGCAGGGGTTTGATAGCGCCCAGGTGACGGCAGGCGGCATCGATACCCGTGATTTTGATCCCGCCACCATGGCTTCCCGGCTTCATACCGGCCTGTATGCCGCCGGTGAAGTGTTGGATGTGGATGGGGATTGCGGCGGTTTCAACCTGCTCTTTGCCTGGGCCAGCGGCATTGTGGCCGGGGAGCACGCTGTGCGGTGACACCAGGGGCTCTGCCCCTGGACCCCGCCAAAGGGATTTTCATCCCTTTAGAATCCCTCTTATGGGTATGTATCAATAACATACTTACTGTAACTGATCGATTGAATGGCATACGGTTTTCACAGGAGGATATATAAATGGGCATCTTATCAAACAGCGTACATACGGGTCTTTTCGTGGAAAATGTTGAAAAGATGGTGTCATTTTACCGGGACATCCTGGGCTTTGAAACAGACTGGGATGGTGGTCTGTTTGCCAGTTTCAAAGTAAAGGATGGCGGACTGTTTTTATTTGACAGGAAGCAATTCGTCGCATCCATGAAACTGGAATACTGCCCTCCCAGAGGATTCAATCAAACCATGGAGATTGGCATCGGCGTTCCGACAAAAGAGGATGTGGACAGCGAATATCAACGATTGTTGTCCCTTGGCATTCAGTCGCTGACAGGCGAACCGGTCACGCAGCCCTGGGGGCAAAGAAACTTCTGGATTGCCGACCCGGAAGGCAATCTGATTGAAATTGCCTGCTGAATGCGCGGTATTCAAAATGCGGAGGTTCATATGAAAGCGCTGATATTGATAGGAACTTATACATCCGGCGGAAGTTCGCAGGGCATATATGAGGCAGAATTGGATCTGGAAAGCGGTGCTTTGAGCAGTGCCCGCCTGGTCATTTCTCAAAAGGAGCCTTCCTACCTTGTTTTGTCCAGGGATGGAAAGCGTTTGTACACCGTGGAAGAAACACTGCCAACCGGCCGCGTGTACAGTTACAGGGCATTATCAGATGGCTGGATGCAAACAGGCGTTTTGCCCTCCGGGGGCAGCGCGCCCTGTCATGTGATGCTGGATGAAGATCAAAACATGCTGGCCGTGGCCAATTATATGGACGGCGCGGTGAGCTTTTACGGTTTGGATGCTCTGGGTGCGCTGCAAGGCAGCCCGCAGACGATTGTGATGGAGGGCAAAGGCGCAAACCCCCTGCGGCAGAAGTGCGCCCATGCCCACCAGTGTGTGAAAGCCCAGGGAAAGGTGCTGGTATGCGACCTGGGCACCGATCAGGTGCGCGTCTTTTGCAGGGCCGCAGACGGTCACTATATGGAGGAAGAACCCCTTGTGCATGTACGTCCCGGCGCGGGGCCGCGGCATTTGGCATTGACGCATGACAATGAGATGCTTTATCTTTTGTGCGAGCTTCAAAACGTATTGTATACCTTCCGCAAAACCACTGACGGTTTTATGGAGGAGGGCGTGTATGAATACCTTCCGGCTGATGTGTATCAAAGCGCCGCTGCAGCGGTACGCTTAAGTCTGGATGAGCGGTTTTTGTTTGCCTCCAGCCGGGGTGGGTATAATGGCGTAGCGTTGTTTGAACTGGATACTATAACACGGCTGCCGGTTTTGAAGGATGTATGCTCCTGCGGCGCTACCCCAAGGGATATATTGCCGGTGGGAGAATTTCTTCTGTGCGCCTGCCAGGATGCAAACGCGGTGCAGGTGATGAGGCTGGACAAAAGGGAAAAGAAATTGACTGTGATAGATGAAATTGCCCTGCCAAGGCCGGTGTGTTTGGTGCTGAAACAGTAGCATTTCGCATCAAAGGGGAGAAACAACAAATGATGAAGGATATGAAAAAGTATATCCAAACGAATATGGACCACTTTCAGGAGCTTTCCCTCAGCACAAACAAAGTGCTTCAGTTTTCATACAAAGGAAAGGCGTATATCTTAAAAAAGCAGATGCTGCCTGATGATCGGCTGTCCCCATTCTGGCAAATGATGAAGGATGTGTTCGACTCCGGTTTCCAAAAACAAAGGGCTTTCATGAAAAGTATTTGTCAGGTGCTTGAAGAAAATCCGCATATACAGGTGGCGAACTTTGTGCTTGCGGATGAAGAGGAAGGGATTCAGGTATTTGAAAGGATGCCGGGCTATAGCTGGGAGCCGGATGTGTTTCCCAACGGGGCTGGCATTGCCTGTCAGTTGGGCCGGTTTATAGGCTTTAACCATAGCAGATGCTATGACGGTTATGAATTGCCCGGCATGGGTAACAGCAACCTTAAGGAAAAAATCATACGCCATATGAAAGATACCATAGCATTGCACTGGAATGGCGATGATGCTTTGGATGTAAGTGTCCGATCTTGTTATAAAAGAATGAAATCAATGGATGTTGCGTGCAATGACCTTTCCCTGATCATGGCGGATATATCGGCAAATCAATTCTTGTTTCATGATGAAGAGATTTCCGCGTGTGTTGATTTGGACGCGTATGTGATTGGGCCCAAAGCATGGGAGCTTGCCCTTATCCAAAACTGCGTAACGGATATGGAAAGCTTCAAAAGAGGGTATGAGCAGTATCAGAAGTTCCCGGATACAAAGAAGACAAGCGGCTTTTACATGTTTTTGATGGCGCTGAATGATGTTGGGGGAAAAGAAGAAATGCACAGCTTCTTAAAGAAGGATGGCCTTTTGTCTTGAACCCGCCTCCTAAGCTCCTTCAGCCGCCGAAGGCGGCTGAAGGAGCTCAAGGGAAACGCTTCGCAACCCGTATCTCATGAACGCTTTTACTGCAAGAGCCGGTATTACTTGAGCGCATCAGGATTCAGGCACTTCAAATCTTCCACCACAAACAACCCGTCCTTTCGAACCAGCTCCCCGTCAAAGTACATTTCCCCGCCGCCGTATTCCGGTGTCTGAATGCATACCAGATCCCAGTGGATGGCGCTCTTGTTGCCATTGGGGCATTCGTCGTAGCAGTTGCCCGGAGTAAAGTGGAAGGAGCCGGCAATCTTCTCATCAAACAGCGTATCCTTAATGGCAGATGTGATGTATGGGTTCACGCCGATGGCGAACTCGCCGATGTACCGCGCACCTTCGTCGGTGTCAAAAATTTCGTTGAGACGCTTTGTGTCGCTGCCGGTGGCTTCGATGATTTTACCGTCTTTGAAAGTAAGCCGGATGTTTTCATATGTGCGGCCATGGTAGAGGCTGGGGGTGTTGTAATGAAGCACGCCGTTCACCGAGTCACGGATTGGCGCGGTGAATACTTCCCCATCCGGTATGTTCAATTCCCCGGCGCACTTGATGGCAGGCTGGCCCTTGATGGAGAAGGTCAGGTCTGTTCCGGCACCCACGATATGCACCTTGTCGGTTTTTTGCATACGGTCCACCAAATGATCCATGGCACGGCTCATTTTGCCATAATCGAGATTGCACACGTTGAAATAATGGTCTTCAAAAGCCTCGGTGCTCATGCCGGCCTGCTGGGCCATGCTGGGTACGGGATAGCGGAGCACCACCCACTTGGTATCGGGCACGCGGATGTTGGAATGCACCGGCTGCACGTAATGCTTGCTGTACAGGGAAAGAATCGCCCCCGGCACATCGGAGCTTTCGAAACTGTTGTCACCGGCACGAACGCCGATATACGCCTGGCAATCCTTCATGCGCAGGGTATCATACTTGGCCATCAGTTCCAGATGCTCCCTGGTATAGCCCATGGCCATGGCCCGCTCCACCCGCGGCGACTTCAAATTCACCAGCGGGATGCCGCCCGCGTTGTACACCGCATTTACGATGGCCGCCGCAAATTCCTCGGGCACACCGGTGCACTCGATCAGAACCTTTTCCCCTTTTTGTACATTGCAGGAATAATTGACCAAATTATGCGCCAACTGAATCATCCGTGGGTCTTTCATAAGCTTTGAGCCTCCTGTGTAGTAGTGTATGGACAAGTGCCGCCGCGGGCTTTTCCAGCCCATAGGTCAGCACCGTTGCCAGCAAAACCGCCAAGCCGAAACACGTCAGCGTGTACATAAGCTGCCAGGGCTGCTCCCCTATTCGAAAGGGTTCCGGATTGGTATAAGGCGGGATGTGCCACTCCTTCAGCCATACCGCCAGTACCTGGTGCCAGATGTAATAATTGAAGGAAATGGCGGAAAAAAACTTCATGATGGGATTCGAGAACAACATCCGAACACCCTTAAAAGCGAAGGCCAGCCCCAGCATGAAAGCAGACAGCGCCGCCGCCAGGAAAAACCGCTGGTTCATTTGCGATAGGCGGACAGCCTCGAACCCATTGGCGGAAGCCTGAGATTTCATGAGCAGGATCACGCAGTACACCGCCGCAAAGGTTACAAAAGTCCCCGCCAGCCTGAGACAAATACGCGGCCCGGAATACTTCTTCCCCAAGGCCACATATGCCAAAGAGCCCAGCATACCCAGTGCGTACACATCCAAAAAAGCCGGGAACTGGTTAAACCACATGGATGTATCCGTTACATAAAGCTGCACAAGGCCACGGTACAGAAAGGATGCGCCCATCATCAGCGATGCCGTAAGGAACGGCTTTTTCAAAAAGCCCCTGGCCAGCAAGGGGAAGACCAGATAGGCGTGCATCTCCACCCCCCGCGTCCACAGTGCGCCGTTCAGCGGCGTTAGCAAATAGGTGGCCGGGCTTAGCGTATGGGTGAATGTCAGATGCATGAACACATCCTTGAGCATTGCGGATACGGATGCATACTTCCCCTGGGGAATGGCAACAAAGAGCAGCATGACGAGAATGCAAAAAAAATAAGAAGGAAAAATGCGCATCACGCGCTTTACGTAAAATTCCCGTATGGATGGCAGCACCCCACCCTCCGCCTTATGCCTTGCATAGGGCAAGAACAGCAAAAAACCGCTGAGCAGTATCAGCCCGTCCACAAAGATGTATCCGCTGCGCACCACAAAATCAAGGCTGATCCTTTCCCCGAACAAAGAAACATATGGCGTCAGCCAGCTTTGCTGCCACACGTGGAACCAGGCCACAAAAAACACGCACAGCACCCGCACCCCGTCCAGCACGCCCACATGCCTCGCCAGGGGCTCTGCCCCTGGACCCCGCTCAAGGGCTCCGTAGCCCTGCCCCCGCCAGTGGCGGAAAAGGGCAGAGCGGAGGAGGCTGGCGAAACGAGTGCCGGGAGCGACAGAGAACCGGCGCGACGATTGAGCCAGATGGGGGGAAACCCCTTGAGAATCCCCATTTTTGTGCTTTGGCAAGGGTTGCATGGTTTCACTCCTTATGGGGTGAAGGTGTTTGAGATTCTTCTGATCGATGCTCCTCACAATGACATTCGTTGAGGTTTCCTGGGGGGTGCAACGAGGGGGTTCCCCCCTCGTTTGAAATCGTCTCGGTTGGCTCTGCCAGCCGGACGGGGGTTTGCGAAGCAAACATTCCTTTCACGATTCACTGGCCGTGGGCCTTATGCCGACCAAGCGCAGCGCGGGATGGCATATAGGCACACAAGTGAATCGTGCAGCCTCGATCAAATGGCTTTGCCATTTGATCGAAACTTCTATTCCACCCTCGAAAGCTTGATAACGCTGTTCCTCCCATCCCTGATATCCCGCAGCGTCAAGTCATTTTCATACACAGCCGTCACCTTATGGGTAAGCGTAAGCCGCTCCTTCGTTACGCCGGTAAGCATGGAGTAGGTGCCGCTCACATTGAAGAAGAGCTCCTCCCCATCGATCGTGCAGGTGCCGTCCTCCCGAAACTCCATAATCACACCCGCCTTGGATGTCCATTTTCCCAGCACCATATAGCAGTTGCGCTTCAGCCGCTTCTTGGTTACATCTTTGTAATCCAGGATGTTTTTGTAGTAAGGCAGCGCTTCGTACGGTTTACCATCGCTATACAACTCGTTGGCATAGTTATAGTTGGCCAGATTGTACATGTCATCCAGTTCACGGTACTTTTGCGGCAGGCCTGTAAGTTCCACCTGGGACAGGATGTCCACCACAGCCTTGTAATCCTTGCCGCCCATGGCCGCATCCGCATCCGCCTTCACCTGGGCATAGTACCCGTCAAAGCAGGCTTCGCTTTGCGCCGATGCATCCAAGTACCCCGCCACTGCCGCGAACAAACGCCCGGCCAGTGCCAAATCGCCCGCGTCCCTGGCCCGCGCCGCCACCTCATAGTTGCTTTGCATGAATAGCGTCTGGGCATCGTTATACTTGCCCAGTTCCTTGAAGGCAGCAGAAGCCTTTTCAAGGTTGCCTGCTTCCAGCCATATTTTTGCTTGTGCATAACTGCAGTCTTTGATCTGGTCCTGGGCGTCCCTGTACTTGCCCAGGGATGAAAGCAGTGTCACCGCCTCCTGGAATTCTCCCTTCTCCTTGTGGCCAAGAGCCAGCATATACCTGGCTTCCTTGATCTTTTCTTCCGAATCGCTGTAGCCGTTCAAATCGGCATACTTGTCAATGGCGGATGTGTAGTCGCCTGCGTCAAGCGCCTGCCCGGCAATGCTGTACAGCGCATCCTGTATGCGGGCGGCGCTGTTGGAATAATCGCCCAGCTCCTCATACAGCGCAATGGCACTTACATACTCCTTGGCGGCCATATGGGCGGAGGCTTGCTTGTATTTAACGTCTTGAACCTTCACGGAAACATCCTTGTACTCCGAAATCTTCTCAAATTCCGCAAGGGCTTCCAGAAACCTGCTTTGCTTTACAAGCTCCAGGGCGGGCAGATAAATGGCTTCGCTTGCCTTGTCCCCGGCATCCTTGTGGTTGGGTATCTGCAAAAACAGTTCCCTGGCCCTTGCGTATTCCTTGTTGCCAAGCGCTTTTTCCGCCACGCGGTAGATGCATTCCGATGCCAGGCTCATGGAATCCTGGTAGCCTTTGATCTTTAAAAACATCTCAGCCGCCTTGCCGTAATTGCCGGCCTCCATTTCCTTCTTGGCCGGTTCGTAAATGCATTCCGCAGCTTTGACCGACGCATCCCTGTAATTGCTGCCCGCCAGTAAATATGCTTCACCGGCGGCCGTATAGTCCCCCGCAGCCTGCAATGTTTCACCTTTTAGGTAATAAGCCTCCTGAAGCTTTTGATTCGCATCGGAATGGTCCGTGATTTGTTTAAGCAGCGTGATAGCCTTGTCGTACTCCTTGTTATCAAGCGCGATGACGCCAGGCCTATACACACATTCCCTGGCCATCTTCTCCGCCCCGGCATAACCCTTCAGTTGAAGGAAGATTTCTCTTGCCTCGTCGTAGTTTCCCAGGTTCATAATAGCCGTGGCATTTTCGAAAAGCGCAGCCTGCTGGCGCGTGCGTGCATTGGAGTAGTCGGGAATCTCCCCAAACAGCTCCGCGGCAGCCTCGTACTTGCCCGCCTGCATCATCTTATCAGCCCGCAGGTAGCGGGCTTCCTTGGCCTGGTCAGCGGAATCCTCATAATCGCCTAACGATTCGAACATTTTCTGCGCATTCAACAAGGAAGCTTCCGTGCCGATTTTCAGATCGCTCATCGCATGAAGGTAGTCGCTCTTTATAACCAGTGCGTCGGCATCAAGATACCCTGGCATGCTAATAAAGGCGGCTCGTGCTTCTGAAAACAAGCCCCTGTCCATCTGCTGGGTTGCGCGAAGGTAATTGTAGTAGGGTATGCCATGGAAATAGATACCGTACGCCCCACCAAGGGCAAACACCGCGATGAAAAAGGTTAATACAACCCTTTGACGGCGGCGCTTTTTCCGCTTCAAGCGGGCTTCCCGCTCCAATTGCTGCTGGGAAGCCTGCAATCTGGCCCGGTGGGCAATCTGGTCCAGCTCCTGCTCCCGCTGCGCCACCATCTCCTCAATGGCCGCCTGGTTGAACTGCTCAAAAACGGCCAGCTTTTCCCGCTGGCAGCGGCGGCAAAACGCCTCGCTGGCGGCGTTGGCCCTACCGCAAACGCAAAGCCACACCGCACCCTGGTCCTGGGGATATCCCACCGCATCAGGCCCGGCCACAAAGCGAAGCATCTCCAGCCTTCTGTTGTTGGGCAGCGTATTGGGCACATACTCCGACAGGTGGGCATTGCCCCTGCGCCAGACAGTGCCGTCGTCGAACCACACCTTTTCGATGACCAGCTCCATACCGGCAGCCTGCGCACCGCCTTCCATCTGGATGCCGACCTCAAAGGCAGACTTGTTCAGGCCGTTCACACCCTGCAGCCGCTCCACCTGACGGCTGAGTGCCTCGCCCTGCGCATCATATCCGGCCAGCGTCACCTGCAGGCTTGATACTTCCTTATCCGACAGGTTGTACAAAAGCAGCCGGCAGGCATCATCCGTCTCCGTAGGCAGCTCATACCGCCACAATTCCACCGGGCAGGTCAGGTCAATCTTCATGAGGTGATCTCCCTTCTATCTGTGTACAAAACGGGAGCTTGTCCAAAGCAGCAGTTGAGGCATGGCATGCTTTCAACTACCAGGAATACAAAAACAGCTCCGAAAGCGTGGTGTCCACAAATATCATGTGCAGTGTAACGGTTTTTATATCCTCACGACCCTCCACCATGAAAGCGTAGCGCAGCGTTGCGGTAAAATCCGTATACTCCGCCAGACCGTAGGGAGGTGTTTTCCCGTCACCGTACAGCACTTCTGTGAAAGCGCTGTCCAACTCCCCTTCGCTGTGACGGAAGCGCATCATAACGCTGGAGAGGGTATCGCCCACCTGAACACCCCGGGGCCCTTCTATCCCCCGTTGATTGATGACCAATGTATCCACGCTTTTGAACACCTTGTCTTTTGAGTAGGCAAAGGTGATCTCGGCACCTGGCCATTGGAGGATGCGCAGCCATTCCCCGTTGTCATCCTGCAGCCAAGTCTCTACTTCATACGCCCCAAGCGCTTCCATGGCCGCTTCCGGTGAGAGGGTCAAATAGTCCAGCCCGGAAAAGAGCAGATCTTCTCTTTCAAAGGGATCAAGGTCGGTGCCCACGCTGCTTTGGGGATAGGCAAAATACCCGTCCTCCTGTTGCGCGTTTGCCACCTCGGCAATTGTTTGCTCTGCCTGAACCAAAGGAATGGATACCGACAGGCCATAAGCCCGGATGGCGGTTACATATCCATTGTTGATGCTGTACATCAGTCCGCAGTCGGTATAGGTATCTTCATCTATAGAGATGCGTTCATGCACGGCATACTGCACCGCCTGAATCTGCTGCCCGTCCCGAAGCACCCATCCCCACAGCGCTTCCTGTGGCAGGCTGTTGGAAAGGTACAAAACCGCAAAGTCGCGGCCACCCTGCAACGTCTGGTTTTCATTGGCAAAAACGTCAAGCAGCATATGCTGCGTATCGTATATGCCTATGCCGCGTGGGCATTCAATGCCGTATTCCGTAATGGTGATGGCGTTTACTACACTTTCATCCGTCAATTCCGGCGTGTCAAGATACAGTGTGGCAAAATCATAGATGACCTCGTAGCCATCCGCCGTTTTCTTTGCCTGCGGCCCGGAAGCAAGCGGCTTAATGGCTCTAGCCTTGTCAAGTATCATTTCAGACCAGTCGTTTATCTCCTCCAAGGTTAAACCGCCCATATCCGTATTGGAGGCCAGGCCATGTACCGGCATGGAAAAAAGCACCGAAAGGAAAAGGATCAGGACAAGCCCCTTATTCACACGTTTCATAGCCGCTCCTTTATGCTCTAGAGGCGGCGCAGCCTGCTGCCTCATTTTCAACGGGAGAATCCTGCCTATATGTAGCCTATTCTATTTTACCCCATGTCAGGCGGTCTGTATAGACACAATTGTAAAAATGCGGCTGCACAAAAATCATGGCTTTCAGGCAGCAATCCCGAATGCCGCCGCTTTGTGCAACATGGGTGTTCCACGTATCAAAAATACGTACATTTTCCAATGTTTGTCACAAAAAAGGATGTGAACGATACCCCGATTGCATTTTTTTCGTTTTTTTCGCTGGGATTGACCGGTTGAAATGCATAATTGGGTAAATATGCATTCAAAACGCATTGACACACCTATACGCAAGCGCTATAATGACACCACGAGCAATGGAGCATGGCAGGACAGTAGTCTGCATTCGATCTGTTGCTTTTGGTTTACCAAAGGCTCAAGCAACGCCCCGGAAATCCATTATGAGGGAGGAATTACCTGATGAAGAAAACGCTGTCCATGATCGCTGCCCTGGTAATGGCTATGACAGCCATTTGCCTGCCCGCCCTGGCCGAAAACCCCATTCCGGTGGGTGCTATCGCTCCCAACACCGGTGACCTTGCTGCATACGGCACTGCTGTTTCCAATGGCATCAAGCTTGCTGTGGAAGAAATCAATGCCGCCGGCGGTGTTCTTGGCCGTCAGCTGGAAGTGACCTACATGGATGACAAAGGCGACTCTACCGAGGGTGCCAATGCCTTCAACAAGCTGACATCCGACGGCGTAAAAGCCATCATCGGATCCGTGACTTCCGGCGTTACCGCTGGCCTTGGCGCACTGGCCGATGCGGAAGGCATGCTCCTTCTGACCCCCACCGCCACCGCCGACACCGTGACGGATGGCCTCACCGGCGTGTTCCGTGCCTGCTACAAGGATTCCTTCCAGGGTGAAGTGGCCGCCAAGCTGGCCGTTGACCTGGGTGTGAAAAAGGTAGCCGTGCTGTACGCTTCCGGCGATGCTTACTCCGCCGGCCTCTACGAATCCTTCATAGCCGCCTCCGCTGCGCTGGGCCTGGAGCTGGTAGCTACCGAAAGCACCTCCGGCGTCCACGATACGGACTTCACCACACAGCTTACTAACATCGTTGCCACCGGCGCTGAGCTGATCTTCGCCCCCTTCTACTATGACACGGTTGGCCCCTACATCGTGCCCCAGGCCCGTGCTGCCGGGTTCACCGGTTACTTCGCCGGTGCTGACGGCTGGGACGGCACCCTTGGCACCATGGTAGAAGACAAGAGCCTGTACAACAAGAGCTACTTTGTCAACCACTATGCGCCCGACGATCCTTCCGAGAAGGTTCAGGGTTTTGTGAAGGCGTATTCCGATAAGTTCGGCGCGGAGAGCCTGAACGCTCTGGCCGCCCTGGCTTATGACTCCGTGTACATGCTGGCCCAGGCCATCACCGCTGCCGGCACCGACGATACCGCCGCCATCATCGCCGCCATGACCGGCATGAGCTTCGAAGGCGTCACCGGCTCCTTCACGCTGGATGAGACCGGCACCCCGGCCAAGGCTGCTCCCGTAATCGAGTACGTGGACGGCACTGCCAAGTTCTACAAGAACATTTAAGCTTCCGCCGTCGCCGGCAGAACCGCTTACAGGCGCGGCAGGAATGCTGGACATTTCTGCTCGCCTGGAACAGGGGCGGACCAAAAAGTCCGCCCCACTTTTGTCGTTTTATATGTTCATGCCTTTTTTCATGTGCTATAATGTTTTCATCATTTTTTCTTAAGAGAGGAAGATGCCATTCATGGATGGGCTGATGCTGTTCATCCAACAGACCATCAACGGCCTGCGCGTGGGCAGCATCTACGCGCTGGTGGCACTTGGCTATACCATGGTCTATGGAATCATCCGGCTGATCAACTTCGCCCACGGTGACTTCATCATGGTCGGAGGGTATACCCTGGTGTTTACCGTGCCCCTGATGATCTCAATCGGCGTGCCTGCCTGGATGGCCGTTCTGGCCGCAGCCGTCATATGCGCCGTGGTTGGCGTACTGGTGGAAAAGCTGGCCTACAGCCCGGTGAGGAAGCGGGGCACCAAGATGTCCACCCTGATCACCGCCATCGCCATGAGCCTCTTTTTGGAGAATTCTGCCCAAGCTTTGTTCGGTGCGAATCCCAAACAGGTGAAAACCATTTTCAGCCTATCTCCGATCCGCATCTATGGCTCGGGGGAAGGCCTTCAACAGCCGCCCGTACTGTTAACGCTGGATGCGAACACGCTGCTGACCATATTCATCGGCGTGGCGGTCATGGTGGCGTTGTTCCTGTTTGTCAAATATACAAAGGGCGGCCAGGCCATGCGGGCCGTTTCGGAGGATAAGAACGCTGCGTTTTTGATGGGCATCAACGTGAACCGCACCATTTCCCTGACGTTTGCAATCGGTGCGGGACTGGCCGGTGTCGCTTCGCTGATGTATGCCGCCCAATACCCCTCCGTCACCAATACCATGGGGTCCATGTTGGGCCTGAAAGCTTTTGTGGCCGCGGTGCTGGGTGGCATTGGCATCATACCAGGTGCTATGCTGGGTGGTATCGTCATCGGTATTGTGGAGAGCCTGTCAAAAGCTTATATCGCCACCATCACTGGCGGAGTCATTACCTCCGCGTTTTCCGACGCCATCGTGTTCAGCATTTTGATCGTTGTCTTATTGGTCAAGCCCGCCGGCATCCTGGGCAAAAATGTCGGCGAGAAAGTGTAGGTGGGGCAGGATGACAAGACGCAAGCAAAGCTTGTTCGGTCTTTTGGTAAGCCTCATCGGGCTGGTGGCCTTGTGCCTTGCCCTGTATGCGGCAGATAAAACAGGTCTGCTGAACAATTATTACCGGGGTATCATCGTTCAGTGCCTGTATACAATCATCCTGGTGACTTCGCTGAACCTGGCCACGGGCTTTTTAGGGCAGATCGCGCTGGGGCATGCCGGCTTCATGGCTATCGGCGCTTATACCTCCGCACTGGTCACCAAGGCCATGGGTAATGCCATCAAAGCCGGAACCATGGCACAGGTTGATCCCGCGGTCCTGTTCGCCATCGGCCTTGTAAGCGGCGCCTTGATGGCAGCCATCTTTGGTCTGGTGGTGGGTATACCAGCTCTTAGGCTTCGGGGCGACTACCTGGCGATTATCACCCTTGGGTTTGGTGAAATCATCCGCGTGGTGATACAGAACCTGAAATTCGCCGGCGGCAAGGGTCTGGCGCAAGGCCAGGCAGGCCAAGCCCTGATTGGCATTATGAGAATGAATGACATGTACGCCATTTTCTTTATCGCCGCCTTGTGCGTGGGGCTGATGTTCGCCTTTGTACGCTCCAAGTTTGGCCGCGCCATCATGGCCATTCGGGAGGATGACATCGCCGCCGGCAGCGTAGGCGTGAACAGCACGTTCTACAAGGTGCTCACCTTTGCCATCTCCGCCTTTTTCGCCGGTGTGGCCGGTGCGATGTTCGCCCACAGGGGTACAGGTTCCATACAGCCTGGGGATTTCAGCTTCCTCAAATCCACCGAATACGTCATCATGGTGGTGCTGGGCGGCATGGGTTCCCTCACGGGATCTGTCATTGCCGCTATTGCGCTGTCCATACTGCCCGAAGCGCTGCGCGCTTTTTCCGACTACCGCATGCTGGTGTATTCGGTGGTGCTGGTCATCGTGATGATTTTCCGCCCCATCGGCCTGTGCGGCAGCTATGAGTTCAGCCTGTACCGGGTGATTCGCAAAATTCCGTTTGTGAAAAAGCGGAATGAGCCCTTATCGAAAGGAGGCGAATGACCGATGGCGGAACCCATCTTAAAAGCAAACAACCTGGGTATCACCTTCGGCGGACTGAAGGCCGTGAGCCATTTCAACCTGGAGATCAATGAGGGCGAACTGGTGGGCTTAATCGGTCCCAACGGCGCGGGGAAGACAACGGTGTTCAATCTGCTGACCGGCGTCTACAAGCCCACGGAAGGCTCCGTGTATCTTTGCGGGCAGCGGATGAACGGCAAAAAGACCCATGAGATCGTTGCTTCCGGCATCGCCCGCACCTTCCAAAACATCCGCTTGTTCAAAAAGATGACGGTGCTGGAGAACGTGCTCATTTCCTTCACAGGCCGGCTCAAGTATGGCATGTTCGGCTCACTCATGCGTACAGCCGGATTCTTTCGGGAAGAGGAGCAAATTCGCAAACAGGCCATGGATCTGCTTGCCGTGTTCAACCTACAGGACAAGGCTGACTGGAACGCGGAAAACCTGCCTTACGGCCAGCAGCGCAAGCTGGAAATCGCCCGCGCCCTGGCTACCGATTGCAAAATGCTGCTGCTGGATGAGCCTGCCGCTGGCATGAATCCTACGGAAACAGCGGAATTATTGGCCTGCATCAACGTCATCCGCAAAAAGTTCCCCATCTCCATTTTGCTGATCGAGCATGATATGAGCCTGGTGATGAACATTTGTGAGCGTATTGTCGTCATCGATTATGGCGAGATCATCGCCCATGGCCTGCCTGACGAGATCGCCCACAATCCAAAGGTCATCGCCGCGTATCTGGGCGAATAGGAGGGGTTCAATATGCTGAGCGTGAAAGACCTGCATGTACATTACGGAGCCATTCATGCCATCAAGGGGGTTTCCCTTCAGGTGAACGATGGGGAGATCGTTTCCCTCATCGGGGCCAATGGCGCGGGGAAAACCACCATCCTGCACACCATCTCCGGGCTCATTAAAGCAACCTCGGGTAAGATCACCCTGGGTGACGTCAATTTGCGCACCACCGAGCCTTACAACATCATCAACATGGGCATGGCGCATGTGCCCGAGGGGCGCCACGTGTTCAGCCGCATGACGGTAATGGAAAATCTTCGCATGGGCGCATATACCTTGTCCGACAAAGATCAGGTTGCCAAAAACATAGAAACAGTATTTTCCAGCTTCCCCCGCCTGAAGGAGCGGGCACGGCAGGTTGCCGGCACACTCTCCGGCGGCGAGCAGCAGATGCTGGCCACCGGCCGTGCGCTGATGGCAAACCCGAAGATTCTTTTGATGGACGAACCCTCCATGGGCTTGTCTCCCATCCTGGTCAAGGAAATCTTTCGCATTATCCAAACGCTGCACGAGAAGGGCATTACCATTCTGTTGGTGGAGCAGAACGCCAAGGTCGCCCTCACCGTGTCCAGCCGCGCCTATGTGCTGGAGACAGGCACCATCGCCATGTCCGGCAACGCCGCAGAGCTGATGGAAGACGACCGGGTAAGAAAGGCATATCTGGGGGCCTGATGCTTTGAACTTTTGGATGCCATTCTCACCGGAGCGACCGCTCCGGTGTTTTTTTGTTGTCTTGCATTGACACATGCTTTCTATGCAACTATAATGTAATAGGACAATTTGATTGTCCGCCATAAGAATTTTGTTGTATATCAACGGTTTGCAAAAATCAAAGAATAATACATGTATTATGGAGGAGTCTCATGCAGATCCATTTGTTCGATACCGCCGCCCAGGTCGGCCAGGCTGCCGCCATCCTGATTGCTTCACAAATCATGCAAAAACCCGACAGTGTTCTGGGGCTGGCCACCGGATCATCCCCCATCCCCACCTACCGTCAATTGATCGCCTGGCACAAAGAGGGCGTGGTGGATTTTTCCCGGGCCATCACCTTCAATCTGGATGAATATGTAGGCCTCCCGGCAGATCACCCTGCCAGCTACCGCGCTTTCATGCAGGCCGAGCTTTTCTCCCAAATCAATGTCCGGCAGGAGAATATACACATTCCCAACGGAAGCGCAAAAAGCCTGCAGCGGGAATGCAGCGATTATGACACTGCCATCTCCCGTGCGGGGGGCATCGACCTGCAGCTTCTTGGCATTGGCCGCAACGGCCATATCGGCTTCAATGAACCCCACGAGCAGTTTGTATATGGCTGTCACGTGGTACATCTTACCCAAAGCACCATTGATGCCAACCGCCGCTTCTTTGCGCCTGGCGAGGAGGTACCAAGCAAAGCCGTCAGCCTTGGGGTGGGCAGCATCATGAATGCCCGCCGCGTAGTGCTGATTGCAACAGGCGCCGATAAGGCCCAGTCCATCCGCCGCGCCATACGGGAAGATGTTAATCCGCAGGTTCAAGCCTCCATCCTGCGTACCCACCGCGACGTAATTTTCTTGCTGGACCGTGCCGCCGCCGGGATGCTGTAGGGCCAGGGGCGCTGCCCCCGGGACCCCTGCCAAAGGGATACATCCCTTTGGAATCCCCCATTTCATAAAGACCCAATAAAGCAAATACTGCCCCTCTCCCGCAATATCGTGAAGAAGGGCAGCATTTTTCCTATATGGGACTTTAACTTTTTCCTTTAATCTTCCCCAGCGCACCGTGAAGTGCCTCAACCACCTGGGGGTCTGCCTCGCTCTTCAATAAATGCTCGATATGGGCGCGCAGCTTGGTGTCGGAGTATTCCGCCATGGCATTGGCTACAGCCACGCGAACCTTGGGCTCCGGGCTGCGCAGAAGCGTAACCAGCGCATTGAAACTCGCCTCACCGCGAACCTTGCCGAGCCCTGCAATCGCTGCCAAACGTACATCTTCATCCCGGCTTTCGGCAAGTTTTGCCAGCTCCGCATCCTTCTTCTTATCAATCAGCTTTTGAACCTTGGATAAACTGTTACCGAACATAATATACCCCCCCCATATAAAATATAAGTACTGTATTCTCTCACAGTTTTGTGAACAGCGAATGAACACAGGTTTCCCCATCGCTTGATTTTGTATCAGAAAACGCCCCGCACCGGAAAATCGGCGACAGGGCGTGATATTACCGCTCTTCCCTGAAATAATTGATGCCGCAGCTTCTGGGCTGCTGGTTTTCGCGGCGCATTTTAATGCTGGACACCACCAGCACAATGCATGTGGTCACGAAGGGCACCATGGCGAACACCGCACCGGGAATGGAAATGACGGAATTTGGGATGTACAGCCGGAGCACGCTCAGCGCGCCGAACACCAGCGAGCCCAGGATGGCCCTGTACGGGCTCCAGGCGGCAAAGATGACCAGCGCCACCGCAATCCACCCCTGGCCTGCCACGGCGTTGTAGGTCCAGCTTCCGCCGCAGGTAACCAGGGCGATATACCCCCCGCCCAGTCCGCAGATACCTCCGCCCAGAATAATATGAACATACTTGTACAAGCTTACGTCCACTCCGGCCGCATCCGCGGCCGCCGGATTCTCACCCACAGCCCGAACGTTCAACCCCATTCGGGTGTGATGCAGGTACCAGCCGGCGGCTATGGCCAGTACCACCGCCAGGTAGGTGAATATGCTATGGTTGAACAGCAGCTTGCCAATGTAGGGTATGCCCGTCAGCGCACCCATTTGCAAGGGCCGGAAGGCGGCCTTTACAGAATCCGCCACCACCGCCGCGCCGTTAGGCGACGTATTGATCATATTTCCGCCCAGGAAATTGGCCAGGCCCGTGCCGAAAATGGTGAGCGTAAGGCCCGTAACATTCTGGTTTGCCCTCAGCGTCACCGTCAGAAATGCGTACATCAGCGCACCGATGGCTCCGCCCAGGAAGGAAAACACAAGCGCCATCAAGGGGCTAACAAAATAGTACCCGCCCATGAACCCCAGCACGGCGCCCATGTACATCATGCCCTCCACACCAAGGTTCAAATTCCCAGCCTTTTCGGTTAGTATCTCCCCCAGCGTGCCAAACAGAAGCGGAACCCCCGCCAGCATGGAGGCATAGACAAAGGCCACCAGTGTATCCACAAACGCTGTCATGATTCCGCCTCCTTCCTTTGGGATTCTTTGCGCATCATCAGCCGGTAGGTCAAGAAAAACTCAGCCCCCAGCACAAAGAACAGGATGATGCCCTGCAGCACCTGGGCCACGGATGTGGAGATTTTGAAAACCGACTGGATCGTACCGCAGCCCTTTTCCAACACTCCGAACAAAACGGATACCACCATGATGCCCACAGGAGATAAACGGGCCAGCCAGGCTACGGTAATGGCTGTAAAGCCGACTCCACCGGCCACCGATTCCGTCAGCACCCTATCCGCACCGCTGACTTTCATCACTCCGGCCAGGCCGCAGATGCCTGCGCTTAAAAACATGGTTCGAAGAACAATCTTTTTCACCGGCATGCCGGCGTACCGTGCGGTGTTTTCGTTTTCGCCAACCACGGTCAGCTCATACCCCTGCTTGGTGTACCGAAGGTACAACAGCACTGCCACGACCAAAGCCAAGGCCACAATCCACCCGATATGCACCCCCAGGACCACAGGCATTCTGGCGCTGGCCGCAAAGCGGGGCATTTGCGGAAAGCCCATGGATTTGGGGTCCTTCCATGGCCCTTCCCGAAGGTATTGAATCATGTACAGCGCCACATAGTTCATCATCAGTGTAAACAGCGTTTCGTTGGTGCCAAAGCGTGTCTTGAACCAGGCCGGGATCATGCCCCACAGCCCTGCCAACAGGATACCGACAATCGCCATTACGATCAGCAGCAGCCAGGAGGGCAGTGTGTTGTGACGATAAGCAAAGTAGCTGGCCGCAATGGCACCGATGCAGATTTGTCCTTCCGCGCCGATGTTCCAGAATTTCATTTTGAAGGCAAGCAAAATCCCCAAAGCCGTCATGCAAAGCGGGATGGCGATTTTCACCGTCTCACGGATATTGCTTTCGCTGCCCAGAGCGCCGGAAATCAGGGTGCCATATACGGCTATGGGATTAAGCCCCAGTGCCAGCAAAAACAGTCCGCCTGTGCAAAGCGCCGCAACCACCGCCAAAAGGCGGTAGGCGGCAGCCTTCACGGGAG
>JAEZLW010000053.1 GCA_023415145.1 Bacillota bacterium
CCCGTTCTTCTCTGCGTCCCTTTGCCTCAGCTCCGTGCGGCGGATCTTGCCGCTGATGGTTTTGGGAAGGGAGGCCACAAACTCAATGATACGCGGATATTTGTAGGGAGCGGTGATTTTTTTCACATGCTCCTGAAGCTCATGCTTCAACTCCTCAGAAGGGGCATAGCCGGGTTTCAAAACCACGGTGGCCTTGACCACCTGGCCGCGAAGCTCGTCGGGGGCGGCGGTGATGGCCGTCTCCAGCACGGCGGGGTGCTCTAATAACGCGCTTTCCACTTCAAAGGGCCCGATGCGGTAGCCGGAGGACTTGATCACGTCGTCTGCCCGGCCTACATACCAGTAGTAGCCCCATTCATCCCGCCAGGCCGTGTCCCCGGTGTGGTAAACATCGTTGTCCCACATGGATTTGGTCAGCTTTTCATCCTGATAATAACCGTGGAACATGCCGATGGGCACGCCGTGATGGGTTCGTACTACGATTTCGCCGCTGACGCCGGGCGGGCAGGGGTTGCCCTCCTCATCGATGAGGTCCACATCAAACATCGGCGAGGGCTTGCCCATGGAACCGGGGCATACCTTCATCCAGGGGAAGGTGGCCAGCGTCACTGTAAGTTCCGTCTGGCCGAATGCTTCCCGAAGCTCCACGCCGGTACGCTTCAAAAACTCCGCCGCCATGTCGGGATTCAATGGTTCCCCTGCCACCGAGCAGTGGCGCAGGGTGCTCAAGTTGTACTTGCCGAAATCCTCCTGCAGCATGTAGCGATACATGGTGGGCGGTGCACAGAAAGAGGTGATGCCATGATCGTTGATGAGCTGCAAAAGCTCCCTGGCCACAAACTTGTCCATGTCGTAAGTGAACACAGCGCAGCCGCCAAGCCATTGGCCGTACAGCTTGCCCCAAACGGACTTGGCCCAGCCGGTCTCCGAAACGGTCAAATGAAGCCCGCCTACTTGTACCTGCTGCCAGTACACGGCGGTAACGATATGGCCAAGAGGATAATAATGATCATGGAGCACCATCTTGGGCATGCCGGTGGTGCCGCTGGTGAAGTATAAAAGCAGCGGGTCTTCATTGTGGGCGTATGCTTCCCCCTGCGGCTTCTCAAAAACGGCGGAGGCCTTCTCCATTCCCTCACGGTAAGATAGCCAGCCTTCCCTGGCGCCCCGCACGGCCACCAGGTTTGTAAGCGTCGGACAATGGGGCTTTGCAGCCTCCACTGCTGCCATGATGCCGCTGTTGTGGTCGGTGCAGACCATGGTGGTGACCTTGGCGGCATTACAGCGGTATACGACATCCTTTTCCGTCAAAAGATGGGTGGCGGGCACGCCTACAGCGCCCAGCTTATGCAGTCCCATGAGGATAGGCCAGAACTCATGATGACGCTTGAGCACAAGCATCACCGCGTCGCCCTTTTTCACGCCCAGGGATGCAAAGTAATTGGCGGCTTTGTCGCTTAGCAGCTTCATGTCAGCAAAGGTGAAGCGGCGTACCTCCCCTTCCGGACTGACCCAGAGTAGCGCCAGGCTGTCCGGCTGCGATGCAGCCAGCGTATCCACTACATCGTAAGCAAAATTGAAGGAATCCGGGCGCTTCAGCCGAAAGTTTTTATTAAAATCCTCATAGGAAAGAAAATCCCCCTGCACGGTGACATACCTTTTATACAGCGGCTGCATATACTTCCTCCTTTACTTGTGCGCCTCGGGCTCTTTGACGACCACGGCGATAAACCTGCAATCACCATCCACGGCATACATGGCATGGGGCAAAGAGCTGTCATAGTAAATGGAATCACCGGGCATCAAAACCAGTTCGTTGCCGCCGAGCACAAGGCGCAGCACGCCCTCCAGCACATAATCAAACTCCTGGCCATCGTGGCTGTGGGCCTGCTTCACAATGCCGGGCTCATCCTTTTCCACCGTCACGGCAAAGGGCTCCGCCAGCTTGTGTGCAAAGTTGTAGGCCAGATGCTGATAGTGATACTGCTTCCGCCTGTCAAAGGCAAGGCCCTTGCCGCTGCGGGTCAGTACATATCCTTTCAGCTTGGGGCTTTCCCCGGTGAGCAAGTCGGAGATGTCCACCTGCAGCACTTCCGCAATGTTGAACAGGTGGGAGAAGGAAAAATCCCTGGTCCCGTTTTCGTAGGCGACATATTCCTCCAGGGGTATGCCGGCCTTTTGCGCCACCTGCTCGGCCGTGAGGGAAACAATCTCCCGAAGGTCCCTGATTCGCATGGCAATCAGCTCGATCTGATTCATGGGAAAGCCTCCTTTTATGGATGTGTACAAAAAACCCCGCACCTTATCGTGCGGGGCTTGTATGCCGAATGATTCCACTTGGGGATTTGATACATTTCCCCCATGCTTCGGCTCCAACAAGCCCTAGCCTATCACGCGGCGCCGTCCGGACCTAATGGGGGCATAGCCCTGTTCAGCGCGGCTGCTCGGGAGTGATGCGTTAAGCCCGCTGCTGCCGGCTTGCACCAAGCACCGGCTCTCTTCAAACAGTTGAGGGTAACGCTTGTCTCCGTTTTGGCATTTATGGTGGATATTTGATTTAAGGTATGATACCATGGTAAAAAAGCACTGTCAATGTTTTTCCCCTGTATTTTTCTATGCGGCATGAAAACCGTGGTATGTACCGTTCATCCTATGGACGACGCAGAAATGGAGGGATACCGTGCAAACAGACGAATTGATGGTGGCCCGCGCCAAGCGTGGCGACGCGGCTGCCTTTGAGGCGCTGGTAGCGCCATTTGAGCGCAGGATCTACCTGACCTGCCTGAAGCTGATGGGCAACGAGCAGGACGCCGGCGACTGCGCCCAGGAAGCGCTTTTGCGCGCCTACCGGGCCATGAACAGCTACCGAAGCGAAGCCAGGCTGGAAACATGGCTGTACCGCATCGCCTATAACATTTGTTTGGATGCTTTACGAAGGCGCAAGCGTGTCCAGTCAGAATCCCTGGAGGCGCTGTCGGAAAACGGCTTTACCCCCGAGGACAAAGGTCAAAGCCCTTACAGCGCCCTGGAGCAAAAGGAGCGCATGGAGGCTTTGAAGCGCGGGCTGGACAAACTGCCGGAGGACATGCGCACCGTGCTTTTACTGTCTCAGGTTGAGGACATGGGCTATGAGGAAATCGCAAGGATCACCGACACGCCCGTTGGCACAGTCAAAAGCCGCATCAATCGCGCACGAATAAAACTAAAAGAAATTCTTGAGGAACACGCGGAACTTTTCTCCAGCGTCACCGTCCAAAGAAGTGAAAGGAGGGCCAACAATTGAACTGCGAACGCTTTGAAGCCCTTCTGACGGATTATCTGGAGGGCACGCTCGAAAAGGAAGACACGGCGGCCATGGACCTACACATGAAAGAATGCGCCGCCTGCGCACAGTCTCTTGCCGATATGCGCATGCTTCTCCAGGACATAAGCAGCATGGACGATTCCGTGCAGGTACCCACGGAATGGAGCCAAAGCTGGAGACAAGCAATCCGGGACGAGGAAAGGGTGCATATGCTGAAGCAAACAGAAACACAGAAGAGACGACCCTTGCGCGCATGGATTTCCGCGGCAGCAGCCATCGTCGTACTGGCGGCAGGCTCCATGGCCGCCCGGGACTTCATTCCGGCAACTAGCATTGATCTGGCGGAAAATAACCGGGTAGCCATGCAAAAGTCGGCGGATTACGGCTACGACATGATTCCACCGGCTCCGGAGGCCGACATGTACTTCGCTGCAATGCCGGAAGAGAGCGCCGCAAGAGGCAGCCTTACCTATTCAGAACCTGAAAGCATGCAAAGTGAAGTGCAAACTTTAGCGGATGAAGCGGTGCAAGGCATCAAAATCATCCGCACCGCAAGCTTCTCCCTGGCCACCATGCAGTTTGAGCAGGACCTGGAGGCGCTAAAAGCCCTGACCGCTTCCTTTAACGGCTGGGTGGAATATGCCAGCGTTACGGGAGACAAAACGCAAGGGGATATGCGCTACGCAAACCTTACCCTGCGTATTCCCACGGAAAGCCTGGATACTTTCAAAGGCGGCATCACATCAATCGGCCGGATCACCGACAGCAACGAAAGCGCCACGGATGTGAGCGAAAACTACTCCGATACGCAAATGCGCTTGCAGACACAAAAGGATAAAATGGACCGGCTGCGCAAGCTCATGGAAACAACTGGCGAACTGGCAGACCTACTGGCCGTGGAAAATGAAATCGCCAATACCCAGTACCAGATTGACAGCTACGAAAGCTCCCTTCGCGGCATCGACAGCCGTGTCAATTACACCAATGTTCAGGTTTACCTCCGGGAAGAAACCGCCAAGGATGCCGCCGCGACAAAGACCCTGACATTGGGAGACCGCATCGCAAAGGGGCTTGCCGCCACCCTAAAAGCCGTAAGCCAATTTGTTCAGGACATGGCCGTATTCCTGGCCATGGTGCTGCCGGTAATTATCCCGCTGGCCCTTGTGGTCTTTATTGTACTCAAGGTGCGTAAGCATCAAAAACGAACGAAACAACAATAAGGAGGAAATCTTCATGTTGAAAAAATCCTGGCTCATCGCTCTGGCCGCCGTTCTTGTCATCCTGGTTGCGGCCGTCCCCGCCATCTCCGAAGTCACCGGTAGTCCCACTGCCGTTTCCGTTGCTTCATCTTCCGACGCCGCTGTCCTACAAAAAACCGGCAAAACCGTCACTGTGCAAGGCACATCCAGCGTTACCTTGAAAGCAGACTACGGCAGCATCAACCTGGGCGTCAACACAAAGGGCGCTACTGTGGCTGATGCCCAGGCCGCCAACAATGCCATCATGGACAAGGTCATTGCCGCCATCCGCGAACAGGGCGTGGCCGAGGAAGACATCGCCACCAGCAGCTTCAATGTGTATCCCAACTATGATTATCAGTACAGCAGGCTCACCGAGGGCGAAACTGTCAGCGGCTATCAAGTGGATAACATGCTGATGGTCACCGTGCGGGATCTTGCAAAAATCTCCAAGGTGCTTGACGCAGCCATGGCCGCCGGCGCCAACCAGTCCTACGGCATTACCTTCAGTTCCAGCAAGCAGGCAGAGGCATATGACGAGGCGCTGAAAACCGCCGCAAAAGACGGTGCCCGCAAAGCCGAGCTCCTGGCCGTCTCCATGGACAAAACACTGGGCGAGCTTGTGACCATCGAAGAAAAGGAATACAGCTACAACCTGTATGGCGCCAGTGCCACCTACAAGGCGGAAGACGCTGCTGCCGGCACCCCCATCCTGACCGGGCAGATCGTAGTTAACGCCACTGTGACCCTGACCTACAATTTCGAATAAACCTTATATAACGAACGGGCGGAGGAATCAATCCTCCGCCCGATTTTCATTTCATCCTGAATGTTCCCAAATATGCCTCTCCGGATTTTATGCTTTCCATCACCGCCTCCGGGGCGGGACCTCCGGGCACATTGCGCATCTTGACGCAGGTATTCAGCGATATGGCATCAAACACATCCGAGTCAAAAGCGGGGTGTAAATCTTTCAATTCCGCAAGCGTCATATCCAACAGCGCTTTCTCCTCCGTCAGGCAATGGGCTACGAGCTGCCCCACCACCTTGTGGGCATCCCGGAAGGGCACACCTTTTTTTGTCAGATAATCGGCGCAATCGGTAGCGTTGGCAAAACCGCCTGCCGCTCCTTTTTCCATCACGGACGTCCTGAATTTCAATGTTTTCAGCATGCCGGTAAACACGGGCAGGCATTTCACCAGCGTATCCCTGGCGTCAAAAAACGCTTCCTTGTCCTCCTGCATGTCTTTGTTGTATGCAAGAGGCAGCCCCTTCATGGCGGTCAAAAGCGCCATCAAGTCACCATACACCCGTCCCGTCTTGCCCCGGATGAGCTCGGCCACGTCAGGATTCTTCTTTTGAGGCATGATGCTGGAACCGGTTGAGAAGCCATCGTCCATCTCCACAAACTGAAACTCATTGGTGGACCATAAAATCAATTCCTCACAAAAACGGCTCAGATGCATCATGGCGATAGAGGCGGCTGACAGGTATTCCAGCAGAAAATCCCGGTCGCTCACCGCATCCAGGGAATTTTCGCTGATCCTTGAGAAGCCCAATAACTCCGCCACCCTATGCCTGTTTAAGGGATATGTTGTGCCTGCCAGAGCGCCGGAGCCCAAAGGCATCACATCGGCACATGAATAAGCGTGGCGAAAACGGTCCATATCCCGCGCAAACATTTGAAAATACGCCATCAAATGATGGGCCAGGGTGATGGGTTGCGCCTTTTGCAGGTGCGTGTAACCTGGCATAACGGTGTTCAGATGTTTTTTTGCCAGGTCCAGCAGCAAGAAACAAAGCGCTTTTAGCAGCTCCGTCGTTTCTGTGCAGGCATCCTTGGCGTACATCCTCACATCCAGCGCTACCTGGTCGTTGCGGCTGCGGCCTGTATGCAGCCGCTTGCCCGCCTCACCAATGCGCACTATCAGCAGTGACTCCACCTGCATGTGAATGTCCTCCGCCTCCGCAGAGAATGCAACACTGCCGGCCTCAATATCCGCAAGCACCGCTTTCAACCCTGCCACGATGCTTTGGGCATCCCCCGCAGGAATGATGCCCTCTTCCCCCAGCATGGTGGCATGGGCAATAGACCCCGCGATATCCTGCCGGTACAGCCGCTTGTCAAAAGGCAGGCTGGAGTGAAAATCATCCACCAGCTCGTCCGTTGGCTTGGAAAACCGCCCGTCCCAGAGTTTCATGGAAGTGACACCGGGGGAACCTTTTTGAAAAAAGGTTCCCCCGGACCCCTTTCTAAAAACTTTATTTACATAATAGGTTCCTCAAGAGCTATTTCTCTAAACAGCGTGATGCCCTAAACGCGGGTCATAACATTGAATATACAAGAAGATTGCCTCCGAAGGTTTCCAAAGGCTCCGAAACATCGCCCCTGCCTGTGGCAGATAAGGGCGATGTGGAGGAGGCCGGCGAAACGAGCAACGCAAGCGGTAGTGTGGCGATGCGACTATTGAGCCGGCCGGATCGACCGGAAAGCCCTTTGGTCGCGTCCGCAGACGCGAAATCCCTATCCTATATACTTCGGAGTTATTTCTTTGATTGCTTTACCATGGCTTGAACCTTTATCGGTAGCCCCAGCAGGTTAATGAAACCTTCGCTGTCATGATGATTATACAGCGCCTTGCTGTCGCCAAAGGTGGCGATCTGCTCCAGATACAGGCTGTTTTCACTGGTAGTGCCGGCAGGGATTACATTGCCCTTGTACAACTTTAAGCGGGCGGTGCCGGTCACATTCTGCTGGGTGCTGTCCACAAAGGCGGAAAGCGCCTCCCGAAGCGGCGTGTACCACATGCCGTCATAAACAAGCTCCGCAAAACGCACTGCCACCTGCTCCTTGTAGTGGGCGGTAGCCCTGTCCAGCGTGATGCTCTCCAGTTGCTTATGGGCGGCGTACAAAATCGTTCCGCCGGGCGTTTCATACACACCCCGGCTTTTCATGCCTACCAGGCGGTTTTCCACCAGGTCGGCAATGCCAACGCCGTTGCGTGCACCGATTTCATTGGCCTTTTCCAACAGAGATACGGCATCCAGCTTTTCCCCGTTGATGGCTACGGGCACACCTTTTTCAAAGGCGACCTCCACGTATTCAGGCTTGTCGGGGGCCGTCTGGGGCGTGACCATGGTCTGCAACAGATCGTCGGGCATCTCCTTGGCCGGGTCCTCCAGAATGCCGCCTTCATGGCTTAAATGCCAGATGTTTTTGTCCATGCTGTAGGGCTTTTTCTTTGTAACCGTCAATGGGATGCCCCTTGCGTTGGCGTAGTCGATAGCATCCTCCCGGCTCTTGATGTCCCAAATGCGCCATGGAGCGATCACCTTCATGAAGGGATCAAAAGCCTTGATGGTCAGTTCAAAACGCACCTGGTCATTGCCTTTGCCGGTAGCGCCGTGGCAGATGGCGGTGCAGTTTTCCTTGTGGGCAATCTCCACCAGATGCTTGGCGATAACGGGCCGGGCAAAGCTGGTACCCAGCAGATAACTGCCCTCATACACAGCCCCGGCCTTCAACGTTGGCCAGATGAAGTCCTCTACAAACTCCTGCTTCATGTCCACGATATACAGCTTTTCCGCACCGCTCTTTGCAGCCTTCTCATGCAGCGGATCAAGCTCATCCCCCTGCCCCACATCGGCAGCCATGCAGACCACGTCGCAGTCGTAATTTTCTTTCAGCCAGGGGATGATGATGGATGTATCCAATCCGCCGCTATACGCCAGCAATACACGAAGCTTTTCCATAAACAATACCTCCGCTCATTTTGAACCCTCGCGGGCAAACATTTTGAGATGAGCATCAGTATACATCGCATTGCATGAAAATGCAATAGTTGTTTATAAAAATACACAATCCAGCGAAAAAAAACGGTTATATACCGCATTTAACACAATATCCCCGGTGCACGCATACAAAGCCGCCGCAGGTTGCGCATGCCCATTTGGCCGCTTGTCCTGCCAAAAAGGCGTCCATACCCTCCTCTTTGATTTGCTGAAGGTTATCCACCATGCTCATATGGTACTTTTCCCGATAGCGCTTATCCAGCTGCTTTAATCTTTTGCATGGAAATTTGGAACACGCGAAGCAAAACAACTCATCCTCACCATGTAATTCCTCACAATGCCGGATGCTGCAGTTCACGCAATGATAGGGCTTGTTCGCATCCTCCCCATGGCAGCCCGGGCACGGCTTTTTGTCCCGCACATACGCCATGCAAAGCGCACAGTTCATACCGCAGGGAGCGATATGGGATACGGAAAGGGACGATACCGTATACTCACGTAAGCCATCTCTGCTCATTTGTCCATCAACTCCAATAGCTCCCTTGTGGTTTTCACATTTAGGTATTTGCTTTTAAGAATCAGGTTATGGTGGGCCACAATTTGCTCTCCGGTCAATACCCCGTTGCCAAAGGTAGTGTGCCCGTCTGAAGCAAGGAAGGATGCATAACCCATGGTATACGCCCGGCGGCAGGTCGTATCGACACAGTAATCAGTTTGTGCCCCGCAAAAGATCAGCGTCTTTGCGCCAAGGCTTAAAAGAACCGCATCCAGCTTTGTCTGATAGAATGAATCCCTTGTGCGCTTTTCAACAACCGGCTCTCCCGCAAGTGGCGCAATCTCACCGCAGATTTGCCAATCATCCGATCCGTGGATCAGTTCTTCGTCATCATGCTGTATGTACACCACAGGCATTTTCACTTCCCTGGCCTTGTCGAGCAGCAGCCGTATATTTTCAAGCGTCTCCTTGGCCCGCCATGCGGCTTGATCTCCTTCGCCAAATACGCCTGCCTGCGAGTCGATGACCACCAATGCCGTATTTTCCATATTTTCTCACTCCTTCCCTTGATGGAAGCATAGCACGCTGCCCTGCCCGCGTCAAGAAGCCAATGTCAAAGGCACTCTCATTTGGATTTTCGTCAATGAATAAATTTAGTCAGCATAAATGAGGCCGCCCTGAGTCAATGTCCGCTTATCGTTGACAAATGCGCACGTTCGTTCTATCATAAGTCGAAGCGCATAAACAGCGGGAGGCGTATCATGATCATACTGGGCATCGATCCTGGCTTGGCCACCTTGGGGTGGGGCGCTATCGAAACCAACGGACAGAAACTGTGCCTCCTTCAATACGGAACGGTGCTCACGCAGGCGAATACGCCCATGCCCCAGCGGCTAAAAGCTATCCAAACGGGTGTGCAGGAGCTGATATGCCAATACAAGCCGGACGAGATCGCCTTTGAAGAGCTGTTCTTTTCAAGGAATGTCACAACCGCCCTTATAGTCGGTGCCGCCAGAGGCGCTGCTATCATCGCCGCAGCGGAACATACGGAAAATTTGTATGAGTATACACCCATGCAGATCAAACAGGCCGTAGCCGGCTATGGCAAGGCGGATAAAAAGCAGGTACAGCAGATGGTGAAGCTCCTTTTGTCCATGGAGGAAATCCCCAAACCCGACGACGCCGCCGACGGGCTGGCGGTGGCCATCACCCACGCCCACACCAGCCACTCCAAGCATCTGTTCAAAATGAAGTAATACCATTGAAAAACATTAATGCTTTGATGCCGCGAGAGATTTTCGCGCAGTACAAGGAGACGGAGCGACGCGTAGCAGCACTACGTGGAGCGGAAGACGACGCAGTAATGCACGAAAAGATCCGCGGCATCGGAGAGTTAAGGTTTTGAAATGGTATCAGCCGGAGGAATCCATGTACGCATTTATTTCTGGCCGCGTGGCGGAAAAGGGCAGCGGAGAAATCGTTCTGGAGGCGGCAGGAGTAGGTTATGCCCTGCAATGTAGCATGACCACCCTATCCCAAGCGCCATCCGTTGGGGAAACCATGCGTTTGTTCACCTACCTTTCCGTACGGGAAGATGCCATGGAGCTTTTCGGCTTTGCCAGCAAAGAAGAGAAAGCCATGTTCTTGCGGCTGAACAGCGTCAGCGGCATCGGACCCCGCACGGCGCTTGGCATATTGGGGAGCATGCCATTAAAAGACCTGCATTTGGCCATCCTCACAGGGGATTTGAACGCATTGAGCCGAGCGCCGGGGGTTGGCAAGAAAACAGCCCAGCGCATCGCGCTGGAATTGAAGGATCAAATTACCCAGGAAGCGCTCACAGGGCTGCCCCCCGAGCAGATTTCCGGCACGCCTGTGCGGGATGACGCACTTTCAGAGGCTATGCAAGCGCTGCAGTCCCTGGGTTATACCCCCGTGGAGGCCAGCCGCGCCCTGCAAGCCGTGCGCGGCAAATCTGACAAAGCCGACGAGCTCATCAAGCTTGCCCTGCGCACCATGGCGGGGATGTAGGGTTGAGGGTAACGGAATGCTTCCGGAAAGGAGGCTTTTTGAAAAAATCCACTTCCCGGACCCATCCCCGAAAAACTTCTATTTTTGTGATTGATTCTTATTTTCCTACATACCAAGCCTATGCGTTACGAAACCTCTGAATAAAAAAGATTTTCATGGCTCCCGAAGGTCCAGGGCTCTGAAGCCGAAGCGCAGCCAGTGGCGGATGAAGCGAGGCGGAGGAGGCTGGCGAAACGAGTGATGCAAGCGGATGTGAAGCAGCGCGACGATTGAGCCAGATGGATAGGAAAGCCCTGGTCGCGCCCGCAGGCGCGAAACTTCTTCCATTAAAGGAGTAAACTCATGTCTGACGACCGATTGATGACCACAGGCTTCCGCCCGGAGGACGATGCCCAGGAGCAGTCCCTTCGCCCCCGCACCCTCAGGGAATACGTAGGTCAAAGGGCGGTAAAGGAGCGGCTTTCGGTATACATCCAGGCAGCCTTGAAGCGCCGGGAATCCCTGGATCATATCCTGCTGTACGGTCCGCCGGGGCTTGGCAAAACGTGTTTGGCCTGCATCATCGCCACCGAGATGGGGCAAAACATCCGCATCACCTCCGGCCCGGCCATCGACCGGCCCGGCGACCTGGCCTCCATCCTGACCAACCTGAACGCGGGAGACGTCCTGTTCATCGACGAAATCCACCGCTTAAGCCGCGCCGTGGAGGAAGTACTCTACTCCGCCATGGAGGATTATGCCCTGGATATCATGATCGGCAAGGGGCCCACTGCCCGCTCCATCCGCCTGGACCTGCCCCGCTTCACATTGGTGGGTGCCACCACCAGGGCCGGGCAGTTGTCCGCGCCGCTTCGGGACAGGTTCGGCATCATGTTCCGGCTGGAGCTGTACAGCCCGGAGGAGCTTTCGCAAATCGTCCGCCGCAGCGCCGGCATCCTGAACGTTGCCGCCCAGGAGGATGGCGTACTGGAAATCGCACGCCGAAGCCGGGGCACGCCCCGCATCGCCAACCGCATGCTCAAGCGGGTACGGGATTTTGCCCAGGTCAAGGCGGAGGGAACCATCACCAGGGAGGTGGCCAAAGAGGGCCTCATCATGCTGGATGTGGATGAGTTGGGCCTGGACCGGGTGGATAGGACCATGCTTTCCACCATGATGGACAAGTTCGGCGGCGGCCCGGTGGGGCTGGACACGCTTGCGGCCACAACAGGTGAAGATCCCATCACCATCGAGGATGTGTACGAGCCCTACCTGATGCAGCTGGGCTTTCTCATGCGCACGCCACGCGGACGTGTCTGCACCCCTTCCGCCTATGAGCACCTAAAGCGCACTCCTCCCGTCCGTGCCCAGGAGGACGATGGTCAAACGCGGCTGGATGTCTAAAGGAAAAGAGACATGGTGCCGAAGGTCCAGGGCTCCGTAGCCGAAGCGCCGCCTGTGGCGGATGAAGCGAGGCTGAGGAGGCTGGCGAAACAAGCGATGGGAGCGGTAGCGAACCAACGCGACGATTGAGCCAGATGGGAGGAAAGCCCTGGTCGCCTCCTCAGCGGCGAAACCTAATGTAACTCACATTTACAAGGAATGTATATGAAAACCGCAGATTTTTTTTATGACCTCCCCGAAGAACTCATCGCCCAAACACCCATCGAGCCCAGGGATCAAAGCCGCCTGATGGTGTGCCACAAAAGCACCGGCACGCTTGAACACCGTATCTTCCGGGATCTTGCGGATTACCTGAAAAAAGGCGATGTCCTGGTGATCAATCAGACCCGCGTCATCCCCGCCAGGCTGCTTGGCATAAAAGAAGACACCAGGGTCCCCATCGAGTTCCTGCTTTTAAAGCGTCTGAACAAGGATGAATGGGAGGCCATTGTCCGCCCCGGGCGACGGCTGAAGCCCGGCACTCTTTGCTCCTTCGGCGGCGGGCTTTTGCGCGCCCAGGTACTGGACAGCGTAGAAGAAACAGGCGGTCGCACGGTACGCTTCCTCTATGACGGGGTGTTCGAGGAGCTGCTTGATAAGCTGGGAGAAATGCCTCTGCCCCCTTACATCCACGAAAAACTGCAAGAAAAAGACCGTTATCAAACGGTCTACGCCAAACAGGATGGCAGCGCCGCCGCGCCTACCGCCGGGCTGCACTTCACTCCTGATCTATTAAACCGCATCCGGGATATAGGTGTCACTATTGTGCCGATATTGCTGCATGTGGGCCTTGGCACCTTCCGGCCGGTGAAGGTGCAAAGCATTGAAAACCATGTGATGCACGCAGAATATTACGAGGTCACACAGGAAGCGGCAGAGCTGATCAACAAAGCCCGTCAAAATGGTGGCCGCATCATCTGTGTAGGTACCACCAGCGTACGCACACTGGAGACGACAGCGGATGAGCATGGCGTTATCCATCCGGGCAGCGGCGAAACCAGCATCTTCATTACGCCAGGCAAACCCTTTCATGCGGTGGATGCGCTGATCACCAACTTCCACCTTCCGGAAAGCACACTGCTCATGCTTGTATCCGCCTTTATGGGCCGGGAACAGGCTATGAGCGCTTACCGGGAGGCCGTGAACGAAAGGTACCGTTTCTTTTCTTTTGGCGACGCAATGCTGATTATGGATTGATCCCCAATTCCCTTACCAGCTCCCGTGCCTTTTGGGAGGCCTCCAGCAAAACCGCCTCCCCCTCCTTCGTAATGGTGTAATACTTGCGTACCTTTCCCCCTTCCAGCCTGTTTTCCACTGACAGCAGCCCCGCCTGCTCCAAGCTGTGCAGGATTGGGTACAGCGTTCCCGCGCTGATCTGATAGCCGTGGGAGGACAGTTCCGCGATCATCCAGGAGCCGAAAAACGGCTCCTTTTTTGCGTGATGCAATATATGAAGCTGGACAAAGCCCAAAAACAGCTTTCTTACAATTGGCTCTTGCATATTTTCCGCCTTTCTGATATCATGATATCGATACACGATATCATTTTTCGTTATCGCAATTCGACTTCTGATGTATTATATCAGGATTCTGCGGAAAATACAAGGGACGGAGGATGAGCAATGGAACAAGCAAAAAAAGAAAAACGGGCACTCCTCAAAGAAGTTGCCCTGGTGTTTTTGAAACTGGGTGCTATCGCCTTCGGCGGCCCGGCCGCCCACATCGCCATGATGGAGGAAGAGGTGGTACGCCGCCGCAAGTGGCTCAGCAAGGAAGCATTTATGGACAGACTGGGGTTTACCAACCTGATCCCCGGCCCCAACTCCACAGAGATGGCCATCCACCTGGGGTATGAAAGGGCAGGGCGTGCGGGACTTTTCCTGGCCGGTGCGTGCTTCATTCTGCCCGCGGCTATTATGGTAGGATTGCTGGCTTATGTTTATCAGACATTCGGAACCATACCTTCCGTAGCCCATATCTTCGACGGAATGAAACCGGTGATACTCGCCATCGTACTCCAGGCCATCTTCCGCCTTGGCCAAACGGTACTGAAGAAAATGGATATGGCTGTTCTGTTTGCATTGGTCTTTGCAGGCGCTATGCTGGGGCTTCCGGAAATACCGCTGCTGCTGGGTGCAGGCCTTGTGATGCTTATGTTAAGGAAGCTTGGGGAAGGAAAGCCCAAGGCTCTGGCGGTGGAGCCCATCACCGTTTGCGCACTGTTTTTCGTATTCCTCAAGATTGGCGCGTTTCTGTACGGCAGCGGGTATGTTTTGATTGCCTTCCTGGAGTCGGAGCTTGTAAAAAACGTTCCCACCCTCACCGCCCGCCAACTGCTGGATGCCGTGGCAGTAGGCCAGTTTACCCCCGGCCCGGTGTTCACCACGGCCACCTTTGTGGGCTATGTCATTCACGGCTTGCCCGGTGCCATCGTATCAACATTGGGCATATTCCTTCCTTCGTTCTTGCTGGTGCTTTTGCTGCGGCCCGTCATGAAAAAGATGCGGGCTTCACGCACACTCTCCCATGTGTTGGATGGCGTCAATGCAGCCTCTCTTGCGCTGATGGCAGCTGTCACCTTGAATCTTGGAATGCAGACCCTGGTATCGTGGCCGCACATTCTATTCTTTGCGGCAAGCGCTCTTTTGCTGATCCGCTTCAAGGTTCATTCCGCCCTGCTCATGACAGGCGGCGCGGCAGCGGGCTTTTTGATGGGTGTATTCTAAGTGATCACACCCTTCTGTATCAAACGCCTGCCTTCTGCTCCTTCATCGAAATGATCATGGCGTGTACCATATCAAACGAACTTTCATCCGACAAGTATTGTAGTGTGGCGTATATTCTTTCGGATATGAACTGCACAAATTCCAACAGATCAAGCAGCGTATTCCAGGCATCGCTCTGTTGATATTTACAAAAACATTTTTGCAGTCTGCGCAAGATATCAGCATCCGTGCGCAACTCTAGAAACCTGCCCTCATAGGTAATGGGGAAATCCTTGCGGGATACGAATGCATTGTGATATTCAATCAAGCGAATGAGCAGATCGTTCACAGGCCGGTTGATACACCACACAGCAGTCCATAGTTCGCTACGCATCAGCTTCCTGCCTGCCAAAACCAAGTGAAACAGCAAGTCGCTGATTAACTTATCTAATTCATCCTTCGATGGAACGGCTACATGCCCTATCTTCATTGTCCTGATGGACGCCTCAATCATGGTTTGAAGGTCATTGTCCATAGCGTCATAGATTACCTGATAACCTATTGCATGAATTTCTTTATTGATTTCCAGGGCAGTCTCCATCTTGTGAAAGGGAATAATCGAAAAGTCGATCATCCGGCTGTCATCGTAAAGCGCCCGCCATACATGCCAGGTCAAGCCAGCGAAACTTAAATCTACCGTTTCTTGGCTTGTTAATACCACTTTTCCAAACTGCTGCATCCATTGCGGCTGTTTCTCGAGCAGCATGGTATCTCGGGCAAATATCAGTACATCAAGGTCAGACCATTCATCTCCCGAAGCAAAAGCCCTGACCTGGGAACCGAGCAGCACCACTCCCCGGATGTTGTCTTCCTGACCAGACCATCGCTTGATCAGATCAACGCTTTCCAAATACTTCCTATGCATATGCATCTATCCTCCGGCAGCAAATTTCACATGGCATATATGAAGTTAACCAAGTATTCAGATTCTCAAAGCGGAATTGATCTATGCCAGTATACCATCTATTCTGACATACCACAACAAGTCATGGGTTATGGATTCCATGGCAGCGCTACATTATGAACCAGCTTCTTGAAAACAGGAAAGGTACAATGATATAATGAACCGGCGGCTTCTTGCGAAAACAAGATCGCGCCGGTTTTTTCTGCACAGCTTTATTGGATTGACGTCATGGAGGAGGGCGCTTATGCGCGGCATGGTCTTGCGGTTTCTGGCCTGCGTGGGGGCAGTACCCCTGTGCGTTTATCTCCTGCCGGGGGTAACAGCTACAGAATACATCTACGCAGTCTACGCCGGGGCGGTTCTGGGTGTGATATACATCACCCTGCGGCCCATTGCCAAACTGCTCCTGGGTGTGTTCAACCTGTTCACCCTGGGGCTTTTGTATGTACTGCTGGACGCCTGGCTGGTACAGCTTTGCAGTTGGGTGATGCTTGACAAGTTCCATGTGGACAGTTTTTTATGGGCGCTTATCACCGCTCTGATCGTAAACGTAGCCCGGGGATTTTTCGGCAAAGCATTCAGGAAGACAAAATAAACAATTTCTATATAAGAGGCCCGTATGGAAAACGAGTGCATGATGGAAGCCGCCGGGCTGGCAGGCCGGATCATACTGGAAAACGGCGGCGAAACCTACCGGGCGGAAGATACGGTGGAACGAATGGGCCGGGCCTTCGGCTGCACAAAGGTGGAAGTGTTCGCCGTGCCCAGCGGTATGTTTATTACCCTTGCCTTTCCGAATGGGGAGGAAAAAACATCCGTGCAGCGCATACGCCGCCGCGGTACGCACCTGGAAAAAGTGGATGACGCCAACCATGTCAGCCGGGCGGTGGCCGCCGGGGACTTGTCCCCAGGGGAAGCACTCAAAAGGTTAAGGGAAATCGCCGCCTGGGAGGATAAAAAAGGCAGGTCCTACATGCCCTGGGCCGCTGCGCTGTCCTCTTTTTGCTTTGCTTTTATGTTCGGCGGCGGGTTTATGGACGGCGGAGTCGCCTTTGCCTGTGCAGCATTAACACAGGGCCTGATCCGGCTAATTAAAAAATTCAGCCTTTATTACATTGTAACAAGCCTGTCGGGAGGGGCCATTTGCACTTTGATCCCCCTTGTGTTCCATCGCTTGACCGGGCTTGGCCTTGTGGATGCCATGGTGGCCGGCGCACTGATGCCTTTGCTTCCCGGCCTTGCCATGACCAACGCGGTGCAGGATACCATGCGGGGAGACATGCTTTCCGGCGTAACCCATGCTTCTCAGGCACTGCTGATTTTGGCACTGGTCGCCGGCGGAGCGCTGGTGGCCCAAAGCCTGTTTCTCATGCTGGAAAGGGGATTTTGATATGATTGGCTCCTTTTTGGCAGCCCTTCTGATCAGTTTTTTTGCCACCCTTGGCTTTGGCGTGCTGCTGCACGCTCCCAACCGCGCGCTTTTGCCGGCTTCCTTAACCGGCATGGCCGCCCATGGCTGTTACTTTATGCTGAGTGCAATAGGTGTTGCCGGGCAGGCGGCCATTTTTGCCGCCGCAGCAGGCGCGGCCATCCTGGCCGAGCTGCTGGCCCGGCATATGAAGATGGCCGCAACCGTGTTCATCACGTTGTCCATCATTCCCCTGGTGCCGGGCCTCAACCTGTACCGCGCCATGGCCTATCTGGCCCAGGGGCAAAGTGAGGCCGGGCTTGAACTTGGTGTATCCGCCATGCTCACCATTTTGATGATTTCCCTTGGGATCGGCATGGGATCCTTCCTGGTCCGGCTTCGCAGGGGCAACAGGGGTGCTTCCACTGTACCCCGCTAAGGGGATGATATCCCTTTAGAATCCATAGACTATTGTTTCTTCTAAAAAAAATTCATGTTTTCTTTCATAAACCTCTTTACAAGCACTGGCGACAGTGCTATTATGTTCGTGCGTTTTGAACATTCGTCCTAAACAATTGAACTAAATCACACAAACATCAGGAGGAAGAAAAAAATGAAAAGACGCATGCCCCTTTTCAAGGATCGGTTTTCACTTTTGTGGCTGGCCGCAGGGTTTCTGCTGCTGTTGTTTTCCAATGGATTCCATATGGTACCAGTTGCCGCCTGGCTGGGACCCATCTTCATGCTCAGGTTCCTGCGCGGCGCAAAGCCGCTGGCAGGGTTGATCATCGGGTATCTTGCCAATGCCGTTGTCTTCTTTTTTCAGTGGTTCCCGGCTTTTCAGGATGCGGGCATCATGTTTTCTGTGTACACGGCGGTTTTTGGCCTGCTGGTATATTTGCCTTACGTGGCTGACCGACTGATCTTCCCCCGCGTGAAGGGCTTTCTATCCACACTGGTTTTTCCCACTGCTTGGGTAGTAGTAGAATATCTGCTTCACCTATACCTGCCGCTGGGAACGTTTTTTAACCTGGCGTATACGCAAAACACGAATCTGCCTTTACTGCAATTGATGTCGGTAACGGGCCTGTGGGGTGTATCCTTCCTTGTAACCTGGTTTGCAGCGGTGATGAATTATCTTTGGGACCATGGCTTCGACTGGAAAAAATCATCCCGTGGTGTGGCAGCCTATGCGCTGATATTGACTGTTGTACTGATGGGCGGCGGCTTGCGCCTTGCACTTTCCCGGCCCACGGCCGATACCGTTCAGGTATCGGTTCTAACCACCAATTTAGATGGTGAGCCCTTGCCCGACGCCGAAACGAAAGAGTACGATATGCTGGTGAAAGGCACGCTGCCAGAGGCGGAAAAACAGGCAATAAAAGATAAAATGGACGCCATGAACGCCGACCTGTTCGGGCGAGCCAAGACTCAGGCCCGTGCCGGTTCAAAGATCATCACCTTCAGCGAGTTCAATGTACAAGCCTTGTCCGAGGATGAGCAGCGCGTTCTCAACGAAGCCAAGGCTCTTGCCCGCGAGGAACAAATCTATCTTGTGTTCCCATTTGAGCTTACGGAGCCAGACCTTAACAAGCGAAAGGATCCAATGATATTCCAGGTAAACAAATCGGTTATGATTACCCCAGATGGTGAAATCGCCTATCAATATGTCAAGCATAACCTTCTCATCGGGCCTGAGCAGGAACATACCGAAAGGGGCGAACGAAAGATACTGTCCATCGATACGCCCTATGGCAGGCTTGCCAGCGTCATCTGCCTGGATATGGAATACCCCGACTTCATGCGCTTGGCCGCACAGCAAAACGTGGATATAGTGTTTAGCGGCGCCATCGACGGAACGACCGCCACCAAAGGCAATCCACTGCATTCCATCATGGCTTCCTACCGTACAGTTGAAAGCGGATTCTCGCTGGCTCGGGCAGGCTATTACGGTCAAAACATTGCCGCCGATTACCAGGGCAGAATCATTGGTGCGGCAAACCATTACACGGCGGGCGACCGCACGGTTACGGCCAGGCTGCCAATGAAAGGCATAAAGACCATCTACGGAATGGTCGGTGACTTCTTTCCCCTTACGGCATGCGCCCTACTGGTATTCTTCATTGCCTACTCGTGCTTTACAAGCATTCGTTCAAGAAGCGCTCTCAAAAAAGAGCTGGCCAGAAAGCAAACTGGAATTGCACCATAAGTTGTCCAAACATGCTATAATCTAAGCGTCAGGCAGTTTGCCGTACGCTACAAGGAGCATGAAGCACATGAAGGATGCCGCAATCCGCAAAAAGCTGCTGGAGGCCACCATCAACAGCATTGAAATCTACGGGATCGAAGGCTGTACCATCCGCAACATCGCCAAGGAAGCCGGAGTTACCTTTTCTTCCGTCCATTACTATTTTGAATCCAAGGAGGAACTGGTAGGCGAAGCGCTGAACCTTGCCATCAGCGGATCGTTCGAAGACATGGAAGGCATGTGGGAAAACAGGACGGACGATCTGACTGCCCTCAAGGATATGCTGACACACCTGTTTGAAGGGGCTATCCGCTATCCCGGCATCACCCGGGCGGGGCTGCATCCCCTTTTGATGCAAGGGAAAACGGATGGCCTTTTTATAACAAAGCTGAATGCTTTTCTCTTAAAAATCGCTCTGGGGCTCTCTCAAAAGCGCGGTCTTGACAAGGATGTGCTTAATTTGAAGCTGGCGCGCGCATTTTCCGCCGTTCTCTTTCTGGGTATCGCTCCCAAAGCTTTTCAGGAGCTACCATCCGCCAATTTTAACGATATGGAAAACAGGGTGCGGTTTATAGAAAGCCTTACGGACGATTTGCTATAAAGCATTCTAAGAAAAGCAGAGCGCTACAAAAAGCATCATGCCATTTTTAATACAAAAATGGCATGATGCTGTGTCTTTATCGCCCCATCGAAGCATAAGGCTTGTATCGCTTTTTTGCTTTATCTTACAATCTCCACGTACGTTTCCCCGGTCATCTGCTTCCAGTAGTTACGGATCACGTTTTGATTCGTCACGCCGTAATCGGGGTCATTCTGCTGGCACTCAGCCATGTCCCTCAGGAAGTGTACACACAGGTGCCCATCAAAACCGTTGCCCAGGATGGAGCCGCTCAGATGCGGCGTATTGTGCATGGAAGCCAGCGACCAGCGGCCATCGGGAAGCTTAACATACACGGGCTTGGGCGTCCAGGTAATCTTGTTTCCAAAGGCCACGTTCATGATTTGCGTATCCCGCAGGGTAAGCGGTTCGGAATCGGCATGGCGGCCCATGGAATACAGCCGTAGTGTCCAGCTGCGTTTGCTGGCAGGGTCAAAAACCAACACGTTCTGCCCGCTTCTTGCACTTGGCTTGACGCTGTCGAACCAGTGCAGCAGCTTAACCTCGCTTGTGCTGGGACCGTCAATAATGCCGGCACCCTCTTCCAGAGCGGGAAGGGGCGTAGAGGCATCTTTGGCATTTCCCCCGTATAGCACCAGTTGCGTGCCTGACCCGGCAATGCCGTCCGCCGTCAGATTGTTGCGAATCTGAAACTGTACAACAGCATCCCGCGTTTCCGTAGAGTAGGTGCCGGTGACAGTAGCATTGTATCCCAGATTCTTCAAAGCGTTTTGCAGGTTTGTGACAGCCGTCCCGGTAGCGTTTAGCTTCAGTGTCTTGTAGCTGGGAGTGGGGGTGGGGGCGGGCTGGTCTGCTGAGCGGGCGCTGCCGCTTTGAAGCACGGCATATGTCTTGGGCCCAGCCAGACCGTCGCTGACAAGACCGTTTTTTGCTTGAAAAGCTTTCACCGCCGCGATGGTGGCATTGTCATACGATCCGCTTATGCTGCCGGTATAGTATTTCAGGTTTGACAAAAGCTCCTGCACAAGCTTCACGTCATCTCCCGTATACCCTTTGCGCAGCGTGCGGCTCAAGGTGACGCCTGAGGAAGTTTGGGTTGGCGCAGGCGTAGGTGTAGGCACTGAAGAGGGGGTAGGCGTAGGCTCTCCAGGGGTGGGGGTAGGCGTCGACACTGTAGGAACGGGGGTGGGGGTGGAGCCCTGCCCGGCCTGGGCATACAAAAGCGTTAGCGTCATTTTCCCGGCTAGGCCGTCGATGGTCAGGCCGTTGTTCTTTTGAAACTGCTTCACGGCTGCTTCCGTACCTCGGCCAAATTTGCCGTCAGCAACCCCCGGTGTATAGCCAAGCGTAAGCAAGGCTTCCTGCATGGTCTTTACGGCAGTCCCCTTTGAACCGTAGCGGAGCGTTGTCAAACTGCCGGATGCGGATCCGCCTGTAGTGGGCGCGGGTGTCGGGATAGGAGCATCCGTAGCTTCCGGGGTGCCGCTACCGCTTTCCGCTTCGCCGTACAATGCAGTCAGCGTTTGATGTCCGGCAAGGCCATCCGCCACTAGGCCCTTGCTTGCCTGAAACTGCCTTACGGCGTTCTCTGTACCGCGGCCGAACTTTCCATCTACACCGTTGGTATCATAGCCAAGGTCCGTAAGCGCTTGCTGCATGGCCCTCACCTGCTCGCCGCTGCTGCCATAACGAAGCGTTGCATAACGCATTTCGGCAGGGGCGGCGATAATGGATGTCATGCATAGGATGATAGCCAGAACAAGCGCTGTTAGGCTATGAAGCTTCATTCGCATCGTGACATTTCCTCCTCGTGAGGTAGTATCCACAGTATACCAAAACATGACGTAATGGTAAATAAGTTTTAAGAATTTATTACAAATATTTTTTCGGAACAATACTCCTGTAAAATTGCATCCATAGAACATGTGCCGCAGGATTTCAGCAGGAAAATACGTTATCATAGAAGAAGTAGGCAGTAACAAGGAGGGGATCGGCATGTCAAAATCCAGGCTGGCTTGTATAAAAGGGCTGGCATGTTTTGCCCTGCTGCTGGCAATGCTTGCGGTCATCCCGGCGGCATTGGCGCAGGATGCTTTTGTGATCCAGGTCGACAAGCTGGACATGAACCGTCTGAATGACAGTGAATACGTGAAGGAGTATTTGTCCGCCGCGACGCAATACCTTCGCGTTTCATGCGTGCTGGATGGCGCAAAGCAGGTTCGGCTGCAGGTAGTCCGGGCTGATTCGGGCACAGTGGTTATGGACAAAAATTACGGTCAGGTTTCAGGTACATTCCGCTCCGGAGACATCTACCTGAAATTTTCCGGAAGCTCCACCGTTCCCTACACGATTACATTGACAGCGGGGGATACAACATACTCCTTCCCCTTCTACCGCAGGCTGGTATCATTGAAAAACAACACTGCCTGCACCTTCGGGGTACGCATCAAGAACCTGGACAAGCGCCTTACAGAAGCCTGGACCATGGCAACACCGCTGGACCTTGAGGAGATAGCAGCCCTCCCCGGCGGCGTCAAGCGCATCGACCTTTGTGCCAGCAATATGTATATCATCGGCACGGTGGCGGTGCGGGTGCGGGACGGAGCGCTGCGTGTATCCATGCAACTGGAAGAAGAGAATGATTTTGAAATATCCGAACAGCATTTGTTTCTGATCACCAGTCCTTCCGACTGGAACAGCATAGACCCCAAGCGGCTTGTGGAACAGGAATACGAGATTGGCGTAGACATCCTCCTTGAAGAAAACCTGAAGGACACACGGTATGTGATCATATACCTGCCGGTCAAGCTATCCTATGATCCCAATGGCCTTCACCGTTTCAGCTATGACCTGAAGGAAGACCCGGAGCTGATCCGGCAACTGGAGATATTCGAAGCCATGAAGGAACTGGAAAAAGCCGCTTCAGTAGGCTGACCGGTGATATCAGCGCTCCGCTTTTTTAGCGGGGCGCTTTTTTTGTAACCATTCTGCGGGTATGCCAATACCATAAGCCCATATACTGTACCAGTGTCTTTTCAAAGGAAAGGCGGGATTATATCATGTTGAAGCGTTTTTTTGTTCCTGCCTTGGCCGGGCTGCTTGCAGGAAGCATGCTGTGTTTCCCCCGGGAAGCTGCGCAAGCCGCTTCCCAGGCATGCCGGCTGTGGGCTGTGGCGGTGCTGCCCAGCCTGTTCCCATTTCTTTTGTGCATGCTGATTATCACGGGAAACCTTTCTGCCGGGAGGCACAGGGGTGTGAACCGGTTTCTGGGGCTGCCGGCCGGCCTTTCTCCTTTGGTGGTCATGGGGCTCATGTCCGGCTCTCCCGGCGGCTCACGCCTGACCCAGGAGCTCGTCCTGAAAGACGATGCCGGCCGCGCAGCCTTGAAACGTTTTTCGCTGTATACAGGTACCATGAGCCCCATGTTCTTTGTCGGAACGCTGGGTGGATGGATGCTAAGTCCAACCCTTGGCTGGTTTATGCTCCTGGCTCATTGGATGAGCGCTTTGTGCACGGGGCAATTGTCCAGGCTTTTCTTCGCCTGCCCCCCCCTTCCCCCCGTTGCCCTCTCCCATGAGTCCAGACGCCTTGGCTTAAGCCATGTCATACACAGCGCGGCGATGGCCATGTTCACGGTATGCGGCTTGATGGTACTGGGCAGTGTTGCTGCCGGAATGGTCAGTTGCACGTTCCCTTATTTGCCGGAAGGCATCCTCGCCGGACTCCAGGCCATTTTGGAAGTGACGGCCGGCTGCTCCCGTATTCTGACCGTTCCCCTTCCCGAATCCCTTCCCGCCCTGCGCCCTGCACTACTATGCGCCGCAGCTTCGTTTTCCGGCATGTCCATCCTTTTGCAAAATCTTGCTTTCTTGCAAGATGGCGGTGTCACCTTTCCCTTTCTCCTCACGGGTGCGCTGTGCCGCTGCATTTTGTCCTTTGGCTTGTGTCTATTGCTCTTTCCCTTGGTCGAATCGGTTGCATTCCCAACCTTTGCTCCAGTTGTGCAAAGCGTTCCAGCACTGCCTACCGTAATTCTTCTTTTGTGGTTTTGCGGCTTAACATTTCCGGGAATGCCCGGGAACAAGAAATTGTTTTCTTGATTCCCAGCCGTTTCCCATGGTATAATAACGGATAGCATGTACGGAAAAGCGCATGCCCAAGGAGATCAAAATGCTGGATTTTTTCAAAAAAATGCTGGGCGGAAGCAATGAAGCAGCCATCCGGCGGCTTCAAAAAACGGTGAACGCCATTGAGGCATTGGAAGATAGCATCACAAAACTCACCGACAGCCAGCTTACGGCAAAAACGGCGGAGTTCAAGCAGCGCTTGTTAAGCGGGGCTACGCTGGACGACATTCTACCCGAAGCCTTTGCCACTGTCCGGGAGGCCGCCATCCGCACCATCGGCCAGCGCCATTACAGGGTACAGCTTTTGGGCGGCATCGTTTTGCATCAGGGCCGGATTGCTGAAATGAAGACAGGCGAAGGCAAAACGCTGTTGTCCACCCTGCCCGCCTACCTAAACGCCCTCACAGGCAATGGCGTACACATTGTAACGGTGAACGATTACCTGGCAAAGCGCGACAGCGAATGGATGGGCAAAATCTACCGCTTCCTTGGGCTCACTGTCGGGCTGATCGTTCACGATCTGAACAATGACCAACGCCGTGCAGCTTACGCCTGCGATATCACCTACGGTACCAACAACGAGCTGGGGTTTGATTATCTGCGTGACAACATGGTCATCTTCCAGCGGGAAATGGTCCAAAGGGGCCATCCCTTCGCCATCGTGGACGAGGTGGACTCCATCCTGATTGACGAAGCCCGTACACCGCTGATTATTTCCGGCCAGGGGGACAAGTCCACCGACATGTACGAGAAGGCGGACCGCTTTGTAATAAGGCTGCGTAACGAAGCGGACTACCACATCGAGGAAAAGGACAAGGCTGTCACCCTGACGGAGGAAGGCACCCGCAAAGCGGAGCAGGCCTTTGGCATCGATAACCTTTCCGATATTGAAAACAATGATCTCAACCACCATATCCTCCAGGCACTCAAAGCCCACACCCTCATGAAACGGGACGTGGACTACGTGGTGCAAAACGGCGAGGTCGTTATCGTGGACGAGTTTACCGGCCGCCTTATGGTAGGCCGCCGCTATTCCGACGGGCTGCATCAGGCCATCGAGGCCAAGGAACATGTAAAGGTGGAGCGGGAAAGCAAAACGCTGGCCACCATCACCTTCCAGAACTACTTC
>JAEZLW010000138.1 GCA_023415145.1 Bacillota bacterium
AACAATCCCCCCCCCCCCCACCCCACCGAGAAAACATCCTATCGAAATCTGATCTAACCAAATGCCTGTCATCTCCATATCTAACAGAAAGTTTCATGTCTTGTTGTTCCATATTCTTTTTTGTATAATGGCAATGATTGAAAGACGAACACGATTTTAGACCAAAGGTGAGCATCATGCGTGAATCATTATCTCCCGCAGAAAAGAAAAAGTTGTTCAGGCAGCGATATGGCGAGTTACTCGTTCCTCACGGCTTTTTCTTCAAGGCATGGAATTATTACCGTCTTAGCATGCAAGAACAGATTGTGCTTGTCGTTTCAATCCACTATGGACAGTCAGGTGGCATGTGCAGTCTGCGAATTGCTGCTCTGCCCTTTGCACGTGGGTTAAGCGAGGACAGCTTTTATGAAGGAAATATTCATATTGATGGCGATTTACTATTGAACCGTGATAAAGACATGATACGTTTTTATCCATTTGATGAAAAGTTTGAAGCAGTATATCAAGAATTCATACAGAATTATCTGGAGCGATTCCTGTCAGTACATGACCTGCAAAGCTGGGACGCGTTTGAGTTATGGGCAAACCGAGGCAAATTCGCACCATATGATGTTCGAAGGCCATGGCCTTGTATCATCCTTGGCCTTTGGGAACAGGCGGCGTTCCATGTACGCCATCGAATCATTTGGCTGGAGCAGCGCCTTGATGAAGAGCAGAAAAACCTTGCGCAGTCTGAGGAGGATGCTGCAAAATTCGAAATGGAATGCCATTCGAATATTCACCCTTCCTCGATAATCGCAAGAAGGCGTAAATTGGCCTTAATATCTCAATATCAGCGCGATCAGATTATGCGAACAATTGAAATGATTGAGGAGCGTAAACAATTTTTGCGTATGCTCGAGCCGCCACAAACTGACTATTTTGCTGCACAAATAGAAAATTGCATAAACCAATCCGTTAAGGTATGCCATATGTTTTTTGGAAAGTTTGCGGAGCAATAAGACACAAAATCTGAAATTATTACTTTTGCTCCATATCAGTAAAAAAGTCTCAAAATACATCATGGTTAAAAGTATGTACAAAATAGATAAGGAGAATACCCATGCCCCTTTGCGCCCTTTGCCCCAGGAATTGCGCCGCCGAGCGAAACCCCATGGAAGGCAGCGGCTTTTGCCGCATGGGCCTAGATCCCGTGATCGCCAGGGCAGCGCCCCATTTCTGGGAGGAACCCTGCATCAGCGGTACCCGCGGCAGCGGCACGGTATTTTTCACCGGCTGCGTGCTGCGCTGCGCCTATTGCCAGAACGGGGAAATCAGCCACCGGCTGCTTGGCAAGAGAATTTCTGTACAGGAATTGGCGGATGTCTTCAAGCGCTTGGAAGGCGAAGGCGTGCACAACATCAACCTGGTCACTCCCACACATTTTGTACCCACCATCTTAAGCGCGTTTGATCTCTACCGGCCTGATATCCCCATTGTATGGAACACCGGCGGCTATGAAAAAGTGGATACATTACAGCTGCTGGATGGCATTGTGGATGTGTATCTCCCTGATTTGAAGCACTTTTCCGCTGCCATGGGAAAGCTGTGTGCCGGAGCGCCGGATTATTTTGAGTACGCCTCCCAGGCCATCATCGAAATGTGCCGTCAAACAGGCCCTGCCGTGTATGATACAAATGGCCTCATGCAAAAGGGAACGCTGGTGCGCCACCTGATTCTGCCAGGCCTGACAGGGGAAAGCATCAAGCTGCTGGACTGGATTGCTGAAAATTTGCCCTTCGGTACCCCTATAAGCCTGATGCGCCAGTATGTGCCCATGAACGACGTGAAGATTCCCGGCCTTGACAGGCGAATCACAGAAAAGGAGTATAAACGGGTTCGTGATCATATGCTGTCGCTTGGCCTGCCGGGCTACGAACAGGAAGCGGAAGCTGCGAATGCTGCCTATGTGCCGCCGTTTGAGGGGGAATGAAGCATGGGCAGAGAAATTACCATTGTCCCTTATGATGAATCCTGGCCCAATCTATACGAAAAAGAGAAAAATGTACTGTTGGGCATCTTCGGAAGCCTGGCGACCGATATACAGCATTTTGGCTCCACCTCTGTAAAGGGGATGGCTGCAAAACCCATCATCGACATCATGATCGTGGCGGACGATCTCCATCTGATTGATGATTGCAATGTTGCCATGGAAGCTCACGGATACATTGCCAGAGTCGAGAACGGTATTCCAGGGAGAAGGTATTTTGTCAAACTGAATTCCGATCAGTCAGGCAACCATACGCACCATGTTCACGTGTATCAAACAGGGAACCGGCATATCAATGACGAGCTGATGTTTAGGGATTATCTGCGTATTGACCCGGCAGCTTTTGAGGAGTACGGGCAGGTGAAAAAGGAAGCTGCCCTCAAATACCGCCGCGATCCCCAAGCGTACACAGACGCCAAGAGTGCCTGCGTGATGAAGATCATGGAAATAGCAAGATCCTATTTTGCGGGTCATACTTGTCGATAGCATGCATCGCTGTTTGCAAAATTCGTCACATGTGAATTTTTTGAGAAAGCACACTTGCGTTTTGTGAGGTACTGATATGTATCGTATAGAGCCAATGTCAAGCTGGTACGCATATGAAATATCAAGCTGGACTTATCCAGCCGAATACTCGGTTTATAGCTTTCAAAAGAACTGTGATACAGTGAATGAACTGATGAACGGCGAGTATTTTGCCTGTGTTGATGCAGGAATGAATTTGATCGGATATTTTTGCTTTGGTGAATCTGCGCAGATTTCCACAATGGAAAATAACGTGGTGCGGCAAAATTTCGGTTAACTGTGGCTTGCTTCAACAAGCGAGCAGTGAATCTATACAAAAGGTTAGGCTTTGCAATTGCTGATACAGTAACCCATAAAATTAACCATACCAGGTTTTACTTGATGAACTATACACCAATGTATAACCGGTAACTGGCAAACTAAAAATCGACATCGAATGGAAAAAAGTAAGCTTTTGGGCACCGATACCTTTCTATAAACAATCAAGGAGATAAGCACTCTTCATCATTTCTCTTACTTTCCCACACAGAAACTCGAAAACACCTGATCCAAAATCCTCTCCTCCACCTCGTCACCGGTGATTTCCCCAAGAGCAGAAAGGGCATCCCGCAAATCCACAGCGGCAAGGTCCAAAGGGATGTTGGAAGACAAGCTGTCCGCAGCCTGGCGCAGGCTGCTTGCGGCCCTTCTGGCTGCGTCAAGATGACGGGAGGTGGTCAGTGCCAAGCTGGAAGGCTCCCCTGCCTTTTCCGCAAGGTATGTTTTCAGCGCTTTGAGCCCTTCCCCTGTCTTTGCGGAAAGGGTGATTACCGGAGCCGAAGGACACAAATTCATTATCTTTTCAGCCAAAATCATAGAAGGCAGATCGCTTTTATTCAGCACCACGGCAAACTCCCCCTCCGGCGGGGAACGCAGTAAATCCATATCCTCCTGAGATAATGGCTGACCGGCGTCGATGACTAGAACCACCACATCCGCCCTTTCCATGGCCTTATGCGCCCGGCTGACCCCTATCTTCTCCACTGTGTCTTCCGTGTCCCGAAGGCCAGCCGTATCACTCAACGTGACCGGCAATCCGTTTATTTCAATGCTTCCCGTAAGAATGTCCCTGGTGGTGCCCGGCACATCGGTGACGATGGCTTTTTCCTCCCCCAGCAAGGCATTCAAAAGTGAGCTTTTCCCCACGTTGGGCCGGCCGCACAGCACCACATCCATGCCCCGCTCCAGCATTTTCACACCCCGCTCGTCGCAGGCGTCCTCCAACTCCTTCGAAAGTGTCAAAACGCCATTGCGCAAGCTGCGCGTGGCCTCCTCTTCCTCCACTTCCTCGGGATAATCGATGGCGGCCTCCAGCCCGGCCATGAGGCAATATAGTTTATCAAGAACCTCCCGGATGAACTGGCTGGGCCCACCATCAAGCTGGCGCATGGCTGCTTTTGCGGCCTGCCGCCCGCCGGCTGTGATCAGGCCCATCACCGCCTCCGCCTGACTCAAATCCAGCCTGCCGTTCAAAAACGCCCGGCGGGTAAACTCTCCCGGCTCAGCCATCCTGGCCCCGGCCTTCAGCGCCAGCTCCAAGGCCAGAGACGCCATCATCCGCCCGCCATGGGTGTGGATTTCCGCCACATCCTCCCTGGTATAGCTGCGGGGGGCACGCATCAACACCGCCATGGCCTCGTCGATCTTTTCATTTTCCTTGACTACATAACCATACACAAGCAGATGGGAGGGATATGTTTCCCTCTCCCCCCTGGCCGGTTGGAATACTTTTCGCAAAACAGCCTCCGCTTGGGGCCCGCTGATGCGCAGGATGGCAATGCCCCCCTGGCCTGTGGCCGTGGCGATGGCGGCAATGGTATCTTCAAACTGCATTGTATCCTCCTTGGCTTACAGCCGTCTCCAGAATTCCACGCAGGAAATATCCTCCGTCCAGGGAAAGCCTTCCGCCGCCAGATGAAAGGCCTCCCGGCTCTGCCAGGGGATACCGGCGGCTTTGGCTGTACTGATAACATGTCCGATCCATTTGGGTGTATATCCGTGATGGCCCCAGAGCATGGTCTCCAATACGGACCTGGCCATTTCCGGCGCGGCTAAGGCCAGACCGCTTTCCACATAGGCTTTTTTCAGCTTCGAGGGGTCATAGGGCACTGTATAGGCCGTTACCTGTCCATCCTCCCACATGGCGTAGGCGGCCCGGCAGCCGCACCCGTCATCCAGAATGCCCAGGCTTCCGGGATTCATAAAATGCCTGCCTTGAGCGCTTATTTGCCAGGGCGTATGATAATGGCCGCAAACCAGCCACTTTACATCCAGCGTGTTCAGTATGGCTTTCATCTTCTCCGTATCCGCGGGTGTCATCAGCGTATCAACACTGCCCGGCACGGCATGTGTCAGCAGCATGTCCTCATAAAGCCATTCCCTGTCAAACGCCATGGACAATCCTGCCAGCTCACGGGCTGTCCATACATGCATAGACCAGTTATAGGCTTCATACAGCGCCTGTTCACCACTGCAAAAGCGGACGATCCGCTCCTCATGGTTGCCCATCAAAAGCTTGACCTTCCAATCTCTTAAAAGCGCAAGCGTTTCCCGGGGCTGCGGACCAAAGTTCACCTGATCTCCCAGGGAGATATATCCTTGCGCACCCTGGCTTTGGGCTTTTTCCAAAACGGCTTTCAGTGCCGGCAGGTTGGCATGGATATCCGTCAGGATGCAAAGGCGCAAGGCTGCTCCCCCTTTTGCGTGTTACTTCCATGATACCCCATTTTTCTCTGTTTTGAAAGCTTCATTTGACGGGTATGTCCCTGCCATGGCATAATGAGCCTGGAGGGGTGGAAATGGGAGAAGTCACCATACTGGGCGGGCGGATGCACAGGCTTCTGCCCCATATTGTTGCGGAAATCGGCAAGCTTCATCACAATGGCGAAATCTGCCTTTTGTTGGTGCCGGAGCAGTATACCCTGCAGGCGGAAGTGGATCTCATCCGCCGCCTTGACCTGCCCGGATTTTTCAACATTCAGGTGCTTTCTCCCTCCCGGCTGACCCAGAGGATTTTTGACGCGGCAGGCACCGACGGAAGGGTACCCTTGGACAGCCGCGGGAAACGTATAGCGCTAAGCCGCGCCATTAACCAGGTTCAAAAAGAGCTGGTCTATTACCGGCGCGCCGCATCTCATAATGGCTTAGTGGAAAAGATGAGCAGCGACATTGCCGATTTTAAGCGTGGCAACTTGACGGCAGATGGTTTATTGGCCAATGCAGCCTCGCTTCCCGCAGGAGCGTTTCATCAAAAGCTTACCGACATCGCCCGCTGCTGGCAGGCTTACGAAGTACAGCTTTCCGGCCGCTTTGTGGATGGGGAGGATGTACAGGAAGAAGCGGCAAGACGGCTGCCCCAAAGCATGCTGTTCGAAAATGCCCATGTCTTCGCTTATGGGTTTGACATACTGCCCCAGCAGCTTTTAAAGCTATTGTGCGCCGGTGCAAAGCATTGCACCGGGATGACCGTGGCCCTCACCATGGATCAGCAAAAGGCCCGGGACGGGTATCTGTACCAGCCTGCGCGGCAAAGTGCCCAGCGGTTTATGAAGTTGCTGCAATCGCAAAACACTCCCTGCACATGGGCGTATCTTCCGGATCTGCCCCTTGAGGCGGCGAAGGAAATCGCTCATCTGGAAGCGAATCTGTTCGCCCACCCGGCCATTGCCTATCCCGACAAACTGGAAGCCATTTCCCTGTTTGCCGCTCCCAATCCCTATGCGGAAGCCCATGAGGCTGCATCGCAGATGATCAAGCTCCATGAAAAAGGCTTCGCCTGGGGTGAGATGGCGGTGGCAGCGGGAAGCTTACAGGCCTATGGCTCCATCCTGAGCGCTGTTTTTGCATGCTATGGCATCCCCTTTTATCTGGAGGAAAAGGTGCCTGCGGCTTCCCATGGGCTGATCCGCTTTCTTACGCACGCCCTTAGGGCCGCCTCCAAGGGATATGCCCGGACGGACATCATCGGCTGCCTAAAATCCGGCTACGCTCCCGTCTCGCCGGAAGACTGCCACAAACTGGAAAATTACGCCATTGCCAACGGCATCTATGGCGACAGATGGCGCAAGCCTTTTTCCCGTGGGAACAAAGAGGAAGCAAAGCGGCTGGAACCTGCGCGACAGTCCCTTATCGGCCCGCTGGAAAACATGCAGGCCGCATTATCCAAGGCCAAAGAGGCAACCGAATCGTTGCGGGCCATTTTCAACTTATTGGAACAGGTGGATGCCTACAAGACGCTGCAAAAGGAAGAGGAGCGGCTGCTGGCCCTTGACATGGCCGCCCAAGCGTCACAGACAAGGCAGGTTTGGCAGTTTCTGCTGGGCACACTGGACCAGATGCACGATTTGCTTGCTGGTCACAGGGCTCCCTCCACCCAGGTGGCCTCCTGGCTGGCCGCCGGGTTTTCCGCCGGAGAACTGAGCGCGCTGCCGCCTGCCCCCGACACGGTGGTGTGCGGTGAAATTGGCCATGTGATGCCGGGCAGCATCCGCGCCATGTTCGTCTTGGGCCTTGGCGACGGCCTTTTTCAATCAGAAAACGGCAGCCTTCTTCGGGATGAGGAGCGGGAGCAGCCTCAAACCCTGGCGGACACGCATCTTGGTTTGAATGGAGATGGACGCGACCATCTCGCCCGGACAGACCTGAAACGAACACTGACAATGCCTGCCGAAAAGCTGTACATGAGCTATGCCCAGGCCACCCAAAGCGGTCAAAGCCAACGTCCCGCCGGCTTTTTAACATTGCTGAAAACACGCCTATTTCCGCAGCTTGTGGAATCAGGCGGCGTCACAGGTCCATCCGGCCCTCATGAACCCTTGGCTCCCATCCCCGCCCTTGACGGATTAGCGCTGCGCCTCTCATCATTATGGGACGGCGCAAGCCTGGAGGAAGCCCTTCCCGAGCCCTGGATGGATGCCTGGGCCAGCCTGTACATAAACCTGGAAACGAAACCGCAGGCCTTGTCCATTTTAAAAGCGCTTTCGGAAAAATTGGAAGCCCGCCCCCTAGAACCTGCTACGGCCTTGAAGCTGTTCGGACATCAAACCATGTCCGTCAGCCGCCTGGAGGAATATGCAAAGTGTCCCTACAAGCATTTTGTGCACTACGGTTTGCAACCTGTTCCCCGCAAGGAATGGGCTTTGACCACTGCCGATGTGGGTACATTCTTTCACGGCGCATTGAAGGATTTTATGGAAAAGACTGCGCAGCATGCAACCTGGCCGGACATTGACCGTTCAGAATGCGATGGCCTGATGAACGAGGTGCTTGCTCCCATCGAACAGGCATGGCTGGAGGGACCGATTCATGAAAACGCGCAAACAAAAGCCCTTGGCAAAAAGTACATGCGAATCATCCGCCGGGCTGCCTGGATGTTTACCCGGCATATGAAGAGCAGCAGCTTCCGCCCCCGTATGGCAGAAATCAGCTTTGGCACCCCAGACAGCCTTCTGCCCCCCATCCGCCTTTGTTTGGCCGATGGTACGGACGTTTTGCTGCGCGGCGTAATCGACCGGGTTGACCTGTATGAAAGCGGGGAAAGCAATTATCTGCGTGTTGTGGATTACAAAAGCGGCCATAAGGATCTGGACCCCACCCAAATCTATTGGGGGCTTCAACTACAGCTTCTGTTATACCTGATGGCAGCCTTGAACGCAACACCCGGCGCGGAGCCTGCCGGGGCATTCTATTTCCATATCGACGACCCGCTGGTAGACCTGGATACAGACCTAAAAGAGCGGGCTGAAAGTCAGATCGCCCAGCTTCTTCGGCTTCGCGGCATCGTATTGTCGGATGTGACTGTCGTGGATGCCATGGACAACGACGGCAGCAGCCTTCGGCAGGTGTTCAACAAAGACGGTTCTCTGTCCGCCAACGCTTGTGCCGCCTCGCTAGACGAAATGCACGGCCTTTTAGGCCATGCCGTAAAGACCGCTGAAAAGCTGGCCTTTGCCATGCGCAAAGGGGCCATCGCCATCTCCCCTGCCAGGACGAACGCTTTCAGCGCCTGTACGTTTTGTGATTATGCCGGCATTTGCCGCTGGGATGCAAGGCTCCCCGGCGCAAAGTCCAGATTTTTGAATCCTCTGTCCCTGGAAGAATTGAAGGCGCGGACATCTCCCCCAGGCGTAAACGGAGATTCGATTGCATAAAAGGAAAGTTTGCGTTATAATACCAATAAAGGAAAATGAACGAAGGAGGCGCTGCTCCATGATTCAGGTCATACATGGCAAAAAAGGCTCGGGCAAGACAAAGCGCATCATAGATTTGGCCAACCACTCCATTAAGGAATCCAAGAGCGATGTGCTTTTTATCGATGACGACAACCGCTATATGTTTGATCTGCGTCACGAAGTCCGCTTTATCAACGCCGGAGAATACGGCATTATCAGCGCGGAGATGTTTTTGGGTTTCCTTTGCGGGCTGCTGGCGCAAAACTTTGATGTGGGCATCATATTTATCGATGCTTTCCTTAAGCTGGTAAAAGTCGATATAAAGGATTCCGGGTGGTTCTTTGAGCGGCTGGAAGGGCTTTGCGAGCGCCATGGGGTGGATTTTGTATTGTCCATCAGCGAGGACACGGAAAATCTTCCCGAGTTCGTCAGCAAATACGTGATTTAACTTAAAATTCGTCGCAAAGAGGCGGCGGCCCGGGCCGCTGCCTCTTTTTCATAAACTAAAATCTGGGACGTGAATATGATGTCATTTTTCAGCACAAGGGGCGGCACCTGTGTCACCGCATCCCAAGCCATCCTGTACGGTCTGGCCAAGGATGGCGGTTTGTACGTACCCGCCATGTTCCCAAGGTTTACCCTGGAGGAGATCTCAGCCCTTGGACTTTTGCCCTACCCTCAGCGTGCGGCACGCATTTTGAAAATCTTTCTGGAGGATTATACCGCCGCCGAGATCGAAACAGCCACGCAAAGCGCCTATGGCGGCGGCCGGTTCAGCGACCCGGAAGTGGCCCCTGTGAAGGAACTGGATAGCCACACCCATATACTGGAACTGTTCCATGGTCCCACCCTGGCATTCAAGGATATGGCGCTGCAGCTTTTGCCCCACCTGACAACGCTTGCCGCCAAAAAGAACGGTGAAAACCGGGAGATCAGCATCCTGGTCGCCACCAGCGGCGATACTGGCAAAGCGGCGTTGGAAGGTTTCAAGGATGTAGAGGGGACAAGCTGTACTGTGTTTTATCCCAGGGATGGCGTCAGCCCCGTGCAGGAGATGCAGATGACCACCACCGAAGGCAGCAACACCCTGGTCATCAGCGTACAGGGGAACTTTGACGACACGCAAACCGGGGTCAAAACCCTGTTTTCCAGCCCGGAGTTCCAGGAGAAAATGAATCAGCTGGGCAAGGTGATGTCCTCCGCCAACAGCATCAATTTCGGCCGGCTGGCACCACAGATTGTATACTATTTTTCAGCGTATGCCGACCTTGCACACAAGGGGGCCATCACCCTGGGTGATCCCGTCAATTTTGTGGTGCCAACAGGGAATTTCGGCAACATACTGGCAGCATATTATGCCCACTTGATGGGTCTGCCTGTGGGCAGGCTCCTGTGCGCCAGCAACCGCAACAATGTGCTCACCGACTTTTTGAAAAAGGGTGTCTACTCCACCCAGCGGACATTTCACAAAACCATGTCCCCCTCCATGGACATATTGATCTCCTCCAACCTGGAACGGCTGCTGTATGAGGTGGCGGACAGGGATGGGGAGCTTATATC
>JAEZLW010000146.1 GCA_023415145.1 Bacillota bacterium
GGGATATTGAAGCCATGTTTGCCATGGAAGCCCTTGCCAAGGGATTGACGCTGGAAGTAAAGGGCCTGGCGTCGGTGCCGCGAATCCTTGCCGGGGACGCACTGAAGCTGCGTATGGTACTGATCAATCTTCTTGGAAACGCGCTGAAATTCACGCAAAAAGGCAGCGTTACTTTGCGGCTGACTGCGGAGGAAGAATCCGACCGCCATACCCGTTTGCACTTTCAGGTAGAGGACACGGGGATTGGTATCTCTGAACAGGATCAGGAAAAGCTGTTCCAGGCATTTTCTCAAACAAAGAGCGGCTTGGATCTGCAAGAAGGTACAGGGCTTGGGCTGGCTATCAGCAAGGAGTTTGTACGCCTGATGGGCGGAAACATAAGTGTGGAAAGCACTCCGAATGTTGGCACCACATTTTCATTTACCGTTGAGCTTCACAAATCAGAAGCAGGCAGCAGCATCAGCAAGGAATGGACGGGGCAGGTCACAGGCTTCCGGGTTGATGACGGTGCCCGGCCGCCATTGGTAATGGTGGCGGAAGACAACGAGGATAGTATGCTTCTTCTGACAACACTCCTCAATGGAACCGGCCTTCAGGTGCTTCAGGCGAAGGACGGGAAGGAGGCTGTGGATATGGCTTCCTTGCATCACCCGGACTTCATCTGGATGGATATCCGTATGCCTGTGATGGACGGCCTGCAAGCAGCCAGGATCATAAAGCAAATGATGCCTGACTACTCCCCGGTCATTGTTGCCATATCGGCCAATTTGTTTGAAGAAGAACGCGAAGCCATTCTGGAATCCGGTTGTGATGACCTTGTCCGCAAGCCATGTTCGGAAGATGAATTATGGTCCATGATGGAAAGGCATATGAAAATCGAGTTCATACGGGAGCAAAAAACGAGACCGCTAAAAGAAGCGCCGTTGTGTCCTGTCAGGGAGGAGGACCTGCGCGCGCTTGAAGATGCGCTATTGCGCCTTGATCAGGAGGAAATGATGAACGTTGTGACCAGGGTTCGAAACAGCGCTCCTGAAGCAGCCGACTATTTGATGAAGCAAATAGAATCAATGCAATTCACGCATTTATTGCATCAATTAATTGATATACGGGTGGTGAAACCATGAATGACAGCTTTTTTGCAAAACCGGCAGAGATCATGGTGGTAGACGATACACGGGAGGATCTTTCACTTTTAACCGCGCTGCTCAAAAGCCACGGCTATCGGGTCCGGCCTGCGGATTCGGGGGATCTTGCCCTGCAGTCGATTCATTATCGGAAACCTGATCTGCTGATTCTGGATGTAAGGCTCCCCGGCATGAGCGGTTTTGAAGTCTGCAAAAGGATAAAAAGCGATCCCGGTACATCGGACGTTCCTGTGATTTTTATCACCGCACTGAACGATGCAAAGGATAAGGTGATGGGTTTTGAAACCGGCGGCGCGGACTTTATCACCAAACCCTACCAGGAGGAGGAAGTACTGCTTCGTGTGCGCAACCAACTGGAGATGCATGGCCTGCGCAAGGAACTGGAGGATCGAAACCGCAGCCTGTTTAGCGAACGGGAATTGTTACGTACAACCCTCATGTCCATCGGCGATGGTGTCATTTGTACGGACGAACATTGCCGCGTAACCATGATGAACGACGTAGCCAAGAATATGACAGGCTGGCATGAGGATAGTGCCATTGGACAGCCTTTCCAAACAGTTTTCCACATCATCAACGAGCAGACGAGGGAACCTGCCCAAGACCCACTCAAGAAAGTACTGGAAACAGGCAAGGTTATGGGGCTTGCCAATCATACCGTGCTTATATCGAAAGATGGCATTGAAAGGCCCATTGCCGACAGCGCTGCACCCATTCGGGATGCATTGGGGAAAGCGGTAGGCGTTATTTTGGTATTCCGTGATGTCACAAAAGAAAAAATCCATTTGGATGAAATCGAGTTCTTGAGTTTTCATGACTATTTGACAGAATTGTACAACCGCCGCTTCCTGGAGGCGGAACTTAAGCGCCTGGATACACTCCAACGCCTTCCGATAACGTTGGTGATGGGTGATTTGAATGGGCTGAAAATTACCAACGATGCTTTTGGGCATTACGCCGGAGACGAACTTTTGCGCAATACGGCAGCAATCCTAAAGTCCTGCTTTCGCAACGGAGATATCATCAGCCGGTATGGAGGCGATGAGTTTGTTATCCTCCTTCCAAACACGACATCCAAAGATGCCGAATGCATTGTCAATCGGGTGCTGGAGGCCATTCGTTTATACAAATCGGACAAGGGTATCCTCTCTGTTTCCTTCGGCTGGGACACAAAGACATCTCAGGCGCAAAGCATTGCTCAGGTTCTCAAAAGCGCGGAAGACAACATGTACAGGCGAAAGCTATTGGAAAGCCCCAGCATGCGTCACGCAACCATTAACACAATCGTTCGGACATTGTATGAAAAAAACCCTCGGGAAGAGGCTCATTCCAAACGGGTAAGCGAACTGAGCTACGCCATTGGAAAGGCCATGGAACTGCCGGAACACGAGATCAACAGGGTTAAAACAGCCGGACTGCTCCATGATATTGGCAAGATTGCCATCTCCAACGAAGTTTTAGAGAAAAATGGACCGCTTGCACCGGCAGAGTGGACCGAAATTCGACGCCACCCGGAAACGGCTTATCGGATTCTCAGCAGCGTGAATGAAATGGCAGACCTTGCAGAAATGGTGCGCCAGCATCACGAGCGTTGGGATGGCAATGGATACCCCAGGGGATTGAAAGCGGAACAGATTGAGGTAACAGCCCGGATTATATGCATCGCAGATGCTTATGATGCAATGACCAGCCACAGGCCTTACCGTAACGCCATGCCAACAAAGGAAGCATTAAACGAAATAACCAAAAATGCAGGAATACAATTTGATCCGGAAATTGTACAAATTTTCAAGCAAAAGGTTATTGTGTAACAGATGCGGCAGTTTTGACAAGATGAAAATGCATTGTATCTTTCAATAAATCAACAAGAATCCGGCAACAGAAAGCAAGGCGCTTACATATGGCGTCCCTGCCTTCGTCTGCCGGATTGATCCACCGTAAAACAAATCTCATCACTCATGCAACACCACGTGCTGACTTTTGCCGTTTCCTTATGAATCCAGCTTCTCCCTTCTCGCGGTGGAGGTTTCAAACAGCCGGATCAATTGATCCTTGTCCTCCCGGCGAAGCGCATCCTCGATCAAGTTAAGCTGGACGGAAAAATCACCGATGGCGTTAAGCAGAAAATCCTTGTTAGACAAAAACAGCTCGCTCCACAAAGCGCCGTTGATCCTGGCGATGCGTGTCAGATCCCGGTAGCTGTCGCCAATGAACTGCCCCGTTTCCCGGCCCTCCCGGTCGCTGTTGATCAGAGCCACCGCCAACGCATGGGGAAGCTGAGAGGTGTGGGCAATAAGCATTTCATGGGTCTCCGGGGAAATACGGCGAACCCGCTTGAAGCCCAAATCCATCGCCACCGACTCCACCAGGCGAAGGCTTTCCTCCTTGTTCTTTGATAGAGGCGTTATCAGATAGTTGGCCCCCTTGAACACCGTATCCGAGGCAAAATCAAAGCCCATCTTCTCCCGCCCGGCCATGGGGTGCCCCGGCACAAAATCCACGCCTTCGGGCAGGAGGCTTTCCAACTGGTTTGCCAATGCACTTTTGACGCCTGTGGCATCGGTGATGACGCTGCCATGCTTGAAATCCTGTTTGTGAGCCCTTAAAAAATCCGGCACGCTGTGGGGATAAATGCAAAGAATGGTCAAATCCGCCTTGTTTAATAGCGCAGCGCCGTCCAGGTCACCGTCCAGGATATAGCCCTGCTTCCTGGCTTTTAAAAGCGTTTCCATATTTGTGTCGATGCCGTATACCGTATCGTAACCCGCTTTTTTCAGCCCCATGGCAAAGGAGCCGCCGATGACGCCCAGACCAACGATGACGATATTCATGCGCGGCGCTCCTTGATGTGATGAATCAGCGCTTCCATGGCCAGCACATAGCCATGAGGCCCAAAGCCGCAAATCTGACCCAGGCAGGCAGGGGCGATGACGGAGGTGCGGCGGAATTCTTCCCGGGCGTGAATGTTGGAAAGATGCACCTCCACCACAGGGATAAAAGCGGCCTTCAGTGCGTCATGCAACGCGTAGCTGTAATGGGTATAGGCTCCGGCATTGATGATGATGCCGTCGAATTTATTCAATAACGCCTCATGCACCCAGTCGATGAGCAGCCCTTCATGATTGCATTGGCGGATATCCAGTGCAATATTCCGCTTCTCCGCTTCCTTTTGAAGCTGCTCACAAATGTCTTCGTAGCTTTTCGTGCCGTAAACGCCAGGCTCCCGAAGCCCTGTAAGATTCAGATTGGGTCCGTTGAGCAATAGGATGCGCATACTCTTTCCTCCTTAACTAGACAGCTTTTCATGCAGCTCCCGGTAAATGGTGTTTGTGATCTCCTTCGGGATGCTTGTCTCCCAAAAGATTTCCTCCGCCCGCACCGCCTGGGCCACCAGCATGTACAGGCCGTTGCAGCGGGGTTTGTTGAAGCTTCTTGCCATGGATAAAAGCCGCGTTTCCCAAGGGTTATAAATGGTATCCACCACGGCATCGTACCGGGAGGCGATGTCCTCCTGAACAGGGGAAGCGTCTACATGGGGCCACATGCCCACCGGCGTGGCATTGACAAGCAGCCCGCCGGATATGTGCGCCAAAGCCTCATAGCTGATGAAGCAGGTATTCGGCAGAGGGGATGCCTTTCCCTCCGGGCTGCGGCTGGCCACATACAACTCAGCCGCTCCCAGCTCATAAAGCGCCTGCAGGGCCGCCTTGGCCGCCCCGCCGCTGCCCAACACCACCGATGGCAAACCATTAGGTTCAATCCCGTGGAAAGCAAACATTTCCTTGAGCCCGTATACATCAGTATTGTAACCGGTAAGTTTGCCGCCAGTGTTTTTGATCGTATTCACCGCGCCCAGTGTGCGGGCGGAAGCATCGATATCATCCAGTTGGGGAAGCACCAGTTCTTTATAAGGAATGGTGACGTTGATTCCCCTGAAGGACAAAAGCCGAAGGGCCTGTCCCACATCCTTCAAAGAATCCTTGGGAATCTCCATCAGCTTATAGGCGGCGGGAAGGGACAAAAGCTCAAAAAGCCTGGTATGGATGACCTCCGACAGGCTGTGCCCCAGTTTTTCCCCGATAAGGCCTAAGAATTCCAACGTCATCCCTCCGAGTATTTACATATGAAAAACTATTTACTACCAATACAAAACAAACTTTGATGCATCAAAGTAAAAGCTCTGAAAGCAAATCCAACCCTGCAAACTGTCATCCTGAACAAAGTGAAGGATCTTTTCCCTCATGCCACATATAGATCCTTCGTCGTACGCTCCTCAGGATGACATATGGACGGAGCTTGCTTACATTCTATACGCTAGTGTTCATCGTTACATTTGTGTTTTGAATCTGCGTTATTATACCATGGAAGTTTTTCGGGGTGGGGCGCGGGGAGGGGGATTTTTTCAAAAAGCCTCCTCCCCGCCAACATCCCGAAAACTTTTCCCTTAGCGCGCCTTTCCGTATCGGCCAAGAAGCCGCAATTCCCTGGCGCAGCCGGAAGCGGCAGCAAGCGCCATGTTCAGCTCCGCCTCGTCCATGACCCCTTCAAAATCGGCAAAAAAGAAGTATTCCCAAGGTTTTTCCGGTATGGGCCTGGATTCGATCTTGGTCAAATTTACTTTATGCTCGGCAAAGCAGGTAAGCAGTTGTGCCAGGGAACCCACCTGGTTGGCCACATGAAACGTGACGCTGGCTTTGTTGGGCGCCCGCAGGGAACGGCTGTCCCTACCGATGACCACAAACCTTGTGGTGTTGTAGGGGTTGTCGTGAATGTTCTCCCGCAAGACAGCAAGGCCATAGAGGCTGGCGGCATAACTGCCGGCAATGGCGGCCATGCATGTGTCTTTCCTTTCCGCCACATATCTGGCGCTGAGCGCCGTGTTCAGGGAGGGAACCTGCATGATGCCAGGATAACCGGACAAAAATTTCCGGCATTGGGACAGCGCCTGGGGATGGGAGTGAATCTCACGAAGATCCTCCATCCGGCTGTCCGGCACAACCAGAAGGTGATGGGCCACGGGAAGCACCTGCTCTCCTACAATGTGCAGGCTGGATTTGAGCAGCAGGTCATACGTGTCCGCCACGGCCCCGGCAGAGGAATTTTCAATAGGCAGCACCGCATAGGCGGCATTGCCGTCTGCCACCGCCTCCATGGCACCGCCAAAGGTTTCGCAGGCCAGATAGGAATGATCCTCCCCAAAGAAGGAAACGGCTGCCTGCTGGGAAAAAGAGCCTTCCGTTCCGGGGAAGGCGACCGCTTCCTTTATATCCCGCATGAAAAACGCTCCTTAAGCAGCTCGCAAAGCCCGATGGCAGTCATGGCCTCGATGACGGGGAGCGCCCGTGGCACGATGCAGGGGTCATGCCTGCCAACAATTTGCAGCAATGCATTTGATTTCTCCTTGAGGGATACGGTTTCCTGCGCCTGTGCGATAGAGGAGGTGGGGCGGATCGCGCAGCGGAAGAGGAGGGGCATGCCTGTTGTGATGCCGCCCAGAATGCCGCCGCAGTTGTTGGTTCTGGTGCGCACCACACCCGCTTCATCATAATAGAATGGATCATTGCACCTGGAGCCCCGCATATCGGCCATGAAAAAGCCCGCACCAAAGGAGATGCCCTTTACCGCCGGTACTGAAAACATCAATTGGGACAAAACCGATTCTGCCGAATCGAAAAACGGCGCACCCAGTCCTGCGGGCAGGCCAACAGCCATGCACTCCACAATGCCGCCCACGGAATCCTCCTGCTCCTTGGCTTCAAGAATGGCCTGCGTCATGTCATCTTTCAGGGTTTCGTTCAACAGCGGCAGCGTTTGATGACTTAACGAGGCCAAATAAGATTCTTCCACCGCCGCATCCAGAAAGCTGCCGTCATCAATGCCAGCCAGCCTTTGGATATGGGCGTAGATGCTGATATTTTTTTTCCTCAGCCATTGCTTGCACACCGCACCGGCAAGCACGATGGGGGCGGTAAGCCGGCCGGAGAAATGGCCGCCGCCCCGATGGTCGCCAAAACCACCGTAACGCACATAGCCCGTATAATCGGCATGGCCGGGGCGGGGCTTATCAAGCTCCTCGCCGTAATCCTGGGAGCGTGTGTCCCGGCTGCGTATCAGTACCGCCAAGGGTGCGCCGGTGGTCCTGCCGCCGTACATACCGGATAGGATTTCGGGAGAATCGCTCTCCCGGCGGGGGGTGGAAAGATCGTTCCTGCCGGGTGCGCGGCGGGCCATTTCCCGGCCGATTTCCACAAGATCCAGTTCAAGCCCCGGTGGCAGCCCGTCAATCACAATGCCAAGGCCCACCCCGTGGGATTCGCCGAACAGGGATAGTTTCAAGAACCTTCCGAAGCTGCTGCTCATGAGATGATCCCTCCCAGTGCCTGATAGTCGTCCCAGTAGCTTGGCCAGGTTTTATTTACGCACGATGGGTTCGTAAGGCGGACCGGCTCTTTGCAATGAAGCGCGGCGATGGATAGCATCATGGCCATGCGGTGGTCGTTGTGGCTGTCCACCAAGGCGCCTCCCGCAAGTGCTTCCCGGCCATGGATGATCATGGCGTCTCTCTCCGCCCGGATGTCAGCGCCAAGTTTAGACAGTTCCCGTACGGTGGCGGCAAAGCGGTCGCACTCCTTCAAGCGCAGACGCCCGGCGTTTTCGATACGGCTTTCCCCTTTGGAAAGGCAGCAGACTAGGGCCATCATCGGCAGAATATCCGGAAACTGGCCCCCATCGATGCGGATACCCCGCAGGCTTTCTGCTTTCATGGAGCATACACCGTCCTTCTCCCGAAAAACAGCCCCCATTTGCGAAAGCAGCCCGATCACCGCCTGGTCTCCCTGATGGGAATCAGGCTTCAACCCCTGAAGAACGACATCGCTATTAAGCGCCCCGGCGCAGAGCATCACCGCCGCCTGGGAGTAATCTCCCTCCACCATATAATCGCGGGACCGGTAGCTTTGACCGCCAGGGATAAGAAACCTTTGGGGATTTGGCCTCTGAACGGTCACGCCAAAATCCGCCAAAGTATCCATGGTCAATTGCAAGTATCCGTCAGACTCCGGGGGCGTGGTGAGCAGGATTTCCGAATCCCCGTCAAGCAGCGGCAGCGCCAGCAAAAGACCTGTAATGAACTGGGAGGATACATCGCCGGGAAGTTCAAAACACCCGGGTGAAAGCTTTCCCTGCACCAAAAAACCATTGTCCATCCTGTCAAGGATCACTCCCTTACGGGCAAACAACGCTTCGTAAGGGCCCAGAGGGCGCTGCGCAAGACGGCCACTGGTCAAAAAGCGCCCGCCCCCCGCAAGCACAAGAGACAAGGGCATCAAAAAGCGGAGTGTGTTTCCGGATTCCAGGCAATCCATTACAGGCATCGCGTCCGGATGTTGGCTTTGGCCCTCAAAACGCAACAGCCTTCCTTCCCGCGCAATTTTTGCCCCCAGCGCCGCCATGCATTGAAGCATGGCTTGCATATCCTTGGAATCGTCCACAGGGGTGATCTCGCTTTTCCCCTTTGCCAGCGCAGCGCAGACGATGGCCCGGTGGGCGACGGATTTGGAAGGCGGCACCATAAGCGTACCGGTTAGCTGGCCTGGATGCAGCGTCACGCTATCCATTTTTCCACCCCCGCAAAGAAGTCCAACGTTGTTTGATATAGCCGGGATTCACCGATACGGTTTAGCAGCACCACAAAAAGGGACTTGCCGATGTTCTTTTTGTCCCTGCCCAATATTTCAAGCAACCGTTCCGGCTGATCAAGGTGTACGGAAGAAGGCAGGTCATGGGCCTGCAAACACGAAAGCAGCGCTTCCGCTGTGCCTTTATCCGTCAGCCCTTTCTCCCCGGACAGGCGGCAGATAAGATGCATCCCCACCGCCACCGCTTCCCCGTGACTCAGTCCCTTGTATCCCTGCAGCGCTTCGATGGCGTGGCCCAGGGTGTGACCGAAATTGAGCAGCATCCGCTCCCCGGTGTCGCGCTCATCCCGGGCCACGATATCCGCCTTGATGGCAATGCACCTGGCGATGATGTTCTCCATATGGGGTTTGAGCCCTTCCCTGCCGGGGTTTGCGTTAAGAAGATGAAACAGCGCGGCATCCCTTATGCAGCCGTACTTGATAACCTCTCCCATGCCGTCGGCAAAGAAGCGGTCCGGCAGCGTATGAAGCGTATCCGGATCCAGCAGCACAAGCCTTGGCTGATAAAAGCTGCCCACCAGGTTTTTGCCCTCCGGCATGTCCACCGCCACCTTGCCGCCAACGGCGCTGTCCACCTGGGCCAACAAGGAAGTAGGCGCCTGCACATAGGGGATACCTCTCAAATAGGTGGCAGCGGCAAAGCCGGACAGATCTCCGATTACGCCGCCCCCCAGCGCCAATATGCCATCGCCACGGCTGATGCCGGCGGCACATAAGGCATGATACGTCCTTTCCAGCATGGAAAGCGACTTGGTGGCTTCACCCGCCGGCAGCGTAAGCCGGCTGGCCGGCAAGCCCGCTTTTTCCAGAGAGGACAAAACCTCATCGCCGTACAGGGCATTTACGTTCTCGTCGGTGATGACCATCCATTTTTTACAGGGAATACGGCTTTTCAGCTCCTGCCCGGCCCTTGCAAGCACGCCGCTTTCCAGAAGGATGTCATAGCTTTTATCCCCAAGCTCCACACGCTGCGTCATACATGGCCTCCCTTTAAACAGCACGCCCCACGGCGGCGGCGATGGGCCTCAAATCCTTCATAATGGCGTCAAAGCCCTCGGGGGTGATGGACTGCTGCCCGTCGGACAGCGCATGAGCCGGGTCGTTGTGCACCTCAATCATCAGGCCGTCGGCGCCCACGGCCACCGCAGCCCTGGCCAGGGGGGATACCATCCACCATTTTCCGGCGGCATGGCTGGGGTCCACGATCACCGGCAGATGGCTTAACTTCTTTACTGCCGGGATTGCGCTTAAATCAATGGTGTTGCGGGTGTAGGTTTCAAAGGTGCGGATTCCCCGTTCGCACAAAATCACCTGCTCGTTACCCCCCGCCAGGATATATTCTGCGGACATAAGCCACTCCTCATTGGTAGAGGATAGTCCGCGCTTGAGTAAAATGGGCTTTTTTGATTTACCAAGCTGCCGGAGTAGATCAAAGTTCTGCATGTTGCGGGCGCCTATCTGGATGACGTCCACCATTTCCTCAAATACCTCGATATCCTGGGGCGACATGATTTCCGAAACGATGGGCAAACCCGTTTTATCCCTTGCTTCCTTCAGCAGATGCAATCCATCATACCGAAGGCCCTGGAACGCATAGGGAGAGGTGCGGGGCTTGAATGCGCCGCCGCGCAGGAAATGGGCACCGGAACCTTTTACAGAATCCGCGATTTGCGTAATCTGCTCCCCGGACTCCACGGAGCAGGGGCCGGCGATGACAACCAGCTTATGTCCGCCGATGACATGGCCGCACACGGAGAACTCTGTGTTTCCGGGGTGGAACATTCGGTTGGCCTTTTTAAAGGGCTCCAGAACCCGCATGATCCTGTCCACATAAGGGTTGGCCTCCAGGCGGGATACATCGATTTTGCTGGTATCGCCCACCAGGCCCAGAATGGTCAGGTCCGTGCCGTACACAGGGCTGACGGAAACGCCCTGCTCCACAATATTGTCGGAAAGTTTTTGAATCTCCTGCTGGGGGGTACCCTTTTTCAGTACGATAATCATCAAGAAACCTCCTTTGCGTTGCTTCTTAGAGAAGAGAGAGATAAAAGAAAAGAGAGCCCGAAAAGAGCTCTCTTCACATTGTGCTGTGCCGCCGTTACAGGCGGGAAAAACTCTTCTCCCCCGGGTTTTTTCTGTTGTTCAAATAGCCGAAGCGGTAGCCGCTCCGGCCCATAAACGAGAACAAACCCTTCAAAGAAGAAAGAATCATCGCGAATTTCCTCCGGGAAGTTGTGATTTGCGAGCATTATAGCCCAAGAACCACCGTCTGTCAAGGAAAAACAAGGAAAGTACAATCGCTTACGGTGTGTTTTTGACTTCAACGCGTCTTACAAGCCCTGTGTCAAGCTGCACGGAAATGACGATACCCGCACGTGCGCCGGAAAAAGTATAGCGGCGGGAAGTATCTGTTTCGCTGATCTTGACATGAAAGCCGCTATAGGCACTTTGAACATCTTCCTCTGTTGTGCCGGTGGTGACACCGCCGGGCAGAACAAGGGCAACATCCCCGCGGGCCGCATCACTGACCAGGGTGGTGATCAGGCAGTTGCCCGCCAGCGTGGCTTTGTCGGAATGATTGTATACCCAGGTGGTCCACTGCATGCCTCCAAAAGACAGCGTCAACTGCCCGGAGCCATAAGCCTTGACAATGCCGTCCGCACCTTCCGTCAGCATCCACCCGTTTTTCACAAACTCACAAACGGGAGCCGGCAGCGCATACAGCGCACCGCCATAAGATACATGAAAAGAAAGCGGATCATCCCCCAGACTGTCCGGGGCATGATAGGAGGAGCCGGAGGAGGAACTGCCCACAAGAACCTCTGGATCGGGAGCTGCAGCCGTCACCACATTTCTCAGCGCCGCGGCATGCAAAACACCGTTTGACGCCGAAAATGTAAACACCGCCTCCTGATCGTAATCCAGGTGATAGGTATAGCGGGAAATTTCCCCATCCGCATAGGTTGAGGATGGGGCTCCGTATGCTTCCATCACTTCCTTTTCGCCGGATGCACCCAGCGCAACACCACCGGGCAGCAGCACCCTTGCTGAGGATGCCTCCAGTTCCAACGCGGCCAGAACGCATTGCTCTACTGGGACCACATCCCAGGAAGTGTTCACCATTTCGCCGGACAGCAAAACACCGTTTTTCTCCCAGGCGGAGGAAACGGTGCGCTGCTCGGGTTTTAGAAGCTCTTTTTCATCGCCGGTGTAGTTCCAGCCCGCCTTCATCATTCGCTCGTAGGTGCACGGGAGGGTGATGGATTCCCCGCCAATCATCACCTGAAAGCTGTACAGGTCTTCGCTGAGGGTGACAGCTTCACCGGAAGCTTGTGTCATACAAATACATGTCAGCAGGGGCAGCCAGCAGATCAGCGAACGAATCGCCTTTATCATACCTGGACATTTCCTTTCAAACCCGAATAGAGACGGAAAACGCTTCCTTATTCGACAAGCACAGAAAAAGTCCTGCTGCATTTTCCGTTTTGTTTCGGAAAAAAAGCAAAGCAGGAAACCCTTGGGGAAACCGGAAATTTAATTCTTTTGATTCGTGATATCGGAGGATAGTACCGTGCCTACCGTCACGGCTTCCCGGCCGTAGCGGCTGCGAACGTTATCGATGGCCGCCTCCAGCTTCGCCTGCCTTTCCTGACGCCTGGCTTCCGACGGGAACAGGCTGATCTGGCTGCCGCCCTCCTCTTTCAGGCAAAGGCTTCCGGCCGTTACCGTCAATGTGCGGATGGGGGCGTTAACGTCCCAGGAGCGGCACAAAAGCAGCAGCGCAGCCTCGTACAGCTCCCTGGCGGTAGAAACGGCGCCGGGCAACTGTGCCTGACGGGAGATTGTTTTAAAAGCCGGGTCTTTGATGTGCAGGGCGATGGACCGGGCCATGAGCCCATAGCGCCGCAATCTTGCGCCCACGCTGTCACACAGCATCAAAAGACCGGCCTTCATATCCTCCAGGCCTTTTAAGTCACGGCAGAAGGTAATGCCGTTGCCCACGCTTTTTACAGGCTCGCCTTCCCCTGGCCTTAGTACCTGGCTTTCATCCAGGCCATTGGCCTGCTGCCATAACGCTTCACCGCCCACGCCCAGCAGCCTTTTCAGGTGCTCCACCGGCGTGTTGGCCAGTTCTCCCACAGTGGTGATGAAGTTTTTGTGCAGCACCTCTTTGGCCGCCTTGCCCACATACATCATGGCCTCCACCGGCAGGGGATACAGGATGCGCTTGAAATTGTCCCTGGTAATGACGGTAGTGGCGTTGGGCTTTTTATAGTCAGACCCCATTTTCGCAAACAGCTTGTTGAAGGAAACCCCTACGGAAATGGTGAGCTTCAGCTCCTCCCACACCCTTCGGCGAAGCGTATCGGCAATTTTCTGCCCTGTGCCGTAAAGCTGGCGGCTGCCGGTTACATCCAGGTATGATTCGTCGATGGAGCTTGCCTCCACCTGATCTGTATACTCGGCATAAATCTTGTTGATTTTTGAGCAGTATTCCTCGTACTTGTCCCCGTGGGGGGGCACCAGGACAAGACCAGGGCATTTGCGTTTGGCCTGCCATATGGTTTCCGCCGTTGCAACACCATATTTTTTCGCCAGTTCATTTTTGGCCAAAATGATGCCGTGGCGGCTGTCGGGATCGCCGCATACCGCCATGGGCACCTTGCGCAGCTCCGGCCGCTCAATGCATTCCACCGAGGCGAAGTAGCTGTTGCAATCGCAATGCAGGATGACCCGGTCCATCCCCAGCCCTCCATCTAAAGAACATTTGTTCTCATTATATCACAAAAAAGCCAGCTTGGCAAGAGGAGAAACAATGACAGAAAAGAAATTGAAAAACATGCTTGACATTGACGTAACGGAAAGGTTTATCATGAATCAGTCGGGAGGAATGCAAGATGGAATACACCGTATTGAAGTTGGGAAAATTGGCCGGGATCAGCACCAGGACACTGCGGTATTACGACGAGATCGGGCTGCTTTCGCCCATGAAAACAACCGCGTCGGGCTACCGGGTGTACGGGGAAAAAGAAGTGGACGCACTGCAGCAGATCCTGTATTACCGGGAGCTGGATTTAAGCCTCACGGATATCAAGGCCATTCTCACCACGCCGTCCTTTGACCGGTTGGCGGCACTGAACAGCCATCTTGCGGAGCTTATCAAACGGCGGGACCGTTTGGACCGGCTGATTCAAAGCGTGGAGAAGACCATCCTCCATGAGAAAGGAAAAATTGCCATGAGCAACAAGGAGAAATTCGAGGCCTTCAAAAAAGACCTGGTCCGTGAGAATGAAGAAAAATACGGTGCGGAAGTCAGGCAAAAGTACGGTGACAAACGGGCGGACGAAAGCAACGCCCGCATGATGAACCTCACCAAGGAAGAGTACGACAACATGCAAGCGCTTGCCACAGAAATCGTCTCCGGACTGGAGCAGGCTGTTATGCAAAAGGCTGATCCCGCAGGATCAGAAGGTCACCGGCTGGCAAAGCTTCACAAAGAATGGCTTGCCATCACCTGGAAGGAGTATTCCAAGGAAGCCCATCTGGGCCTTGCGCAGATGTATGTGGACGACGAACGTTTCACCCTATACTACGACAGCCGGGTGAAAGGCTGCGCCGCCTTTTTGAGGGATGCGGTGGCGGCTTTCGTGAAGGAATAACGGCGGACAGTTCTTTCGGCTTCCCGGCGGGTTATTCCGTCGGGAAGCTTTTTATGACATCTACGATTCAGTTTCTTTGACACCACATCCGTTATATGGTAATATATTCCGGTAGCACCACCTCCAGCGTGTGGTCAGAAGTGTGATTATGCCGAGAAAAGCAAGGTAGAAGAGCAAGAGTGGGATATATCATATTAATCGTACGCGGGATAAACGGGAGATTTTAGCATTAACCGCAGGGACCGTCCCTTTTGGTTTGTGGAACAGGAGTGTTCATGATGAAATTGCATGTCAGGGATTTTTCATGCTGGGCAATATGCAAATATTATGAACAATCGTATCCGTCGCATTCCCCTAAGTTCTCATATATCTTTCATCCTGGCATCTATGCTTTGACGGGGCAAATCATTAACGGAGGTTGGGCGTTTACATATGCGCTATCGACGGGCAGAAGGAATACACGAAAATTAGTTATATATAATAATCCGGAATACTATATTGACGATAGGCCGGTTGATATGGAAACACTTCGTGGAATCACCTGTACCCTTGGATATTACCGCCCGAGGTGGTTTGCGAAGCTGGGGGTGCGCGATGAATCGGGAGAACATCGCTTGAAAAAAGCGCTTAAGAAACATAAGCCCATTCATACCTATGAAGAACTCGTGGATAAGTTGGGGTTGTCTGATTGCAGATTAACCAGGCCGATAGACCGTACTAGCGGAGAACGCTGGCGAATTACAGCGGCAATCGGACTGGCGGAAAACAAAAAAATCTTTTGTTTTCCATGGATGACCAACAGTGAATTTAAGACTTTGACTTATGCTGCAAGTAAGATGGGTGACCTGATCGCTGCCAATGGAGGCATTTTACTGATACCCATTGAAAATTCAGAATTAGTACGAGATTTTGTGGATGATGTTGTTGATCTGAGCCAGCCAGAGATATTTTGCGGTGAGCAAGTATAAAGGCCAAGTCACTTATAGGAGTAACAAATCAAGGAAACGGTTCAGTTGGTTTGACACCACCATCGGCCTATTAGGCAAACTAGAGCCGGCAAACTATGTCAACACCTTGAAATATGGAACAAAAAACTACGGATGGTCTGGTGACCGCCCGCAGTTTGCTATTGAGATTTGATTTACCCGCCGTTTGGCTGAATCGGTTACCTGCCGCAAAACTGAAGGCAGATGTCCGTCAGCTCTTCCACCGAATAGGCCTGTTTGTCCGCTTCCTGCCATTCCAGAGGGGTACCAAACCCGTAAGCGGCAGCAATCGTACACAGTCCGTGTTCCTTGCCAGCCAGAATATCTATGAGCCTGTCGCCTACCATAACAGCGCGGAACGGGCGATGCTCCCGTACCAGTTCACCTACCAACTGTCCTTTCGTATGGTCAGCGTCCCCGCCCAGGGCCTTCACAAAATACTTTCTGATACCCCAATGATCAAGCGATTTGTCGATATAATCCTGTCCGGCATTGCTGACGATAAAAAGGTCGGCGCACGCGCTCAGGATATCCAGCATTTTGATAACACCAGGGAAAATCTGCTGGCAGGATTCCAACAGCCCCATTTGATATCCGCGCCGGATTTTGCAAAACTCCGCCTCCAATTCCTTAGGCAGGCCGAGTATTTTTACAGTTTCCTCATGGGTGGGACCATTGCATCTTTTTAGCTCTTCCTCCGGCGGCACGGGCAGGTTCATGTCGCGAAAGGTGTTGCGAAGCTCCGTCACGCAAAGGTTCATGCTGTCTATCAACGTGCCGTCAAAGTCGAATATGATCATGGGCAGCCCGCACGGGACACACGGCCCGGGGGCTGCCATGAAAAATGGTCTGCATCCTTGCACCTTTTTGCTCCTATCTTTTGCAGATCTTATCCATGCCCATATAGGGGATCAAAGCCTCGGGAATTGTCACTGTCCCGTCTTCGTTCTGGTAGTTTTCCAAAATGGCAGCCACGGTGCGGCCTACGGCCACGCCGCTGCCGTTTAGCGTATGGGCAAATTGCGGCTTATCCTTCACCGATTCACGGTAACGGATGCCCGCCCTTCGCGCCTGGAAATCCTCACAGTTGGAGCAGCTGGAAATCTCCACATACCGGTTGTAGCTGGGCATCCACACCTCGATGTCATACGTCTTGGCGGCGGAAAAGCCCATATCCCCGGTGCACAGGCAAACCACCCGGTAGGGCAGGCCAAGCAATTGAAGCACTTTTTCCGCCTGATATGTCATGCTCTCCAATTCCTCATAGCTTTGCTCAGGCTTAGCAATCTTCACCAGCTCCACTTTATTGAACTGATGCTGGCGGATCAGGCCCCTGGTATCCCGCCCGGCGCTGCCGGCCTCGGCCCGAAAGCAGGTGGAGTAGGCGCAATGGCGGATCGGCAATTGGGCCCCATCCAATATCATATCCCGGTACATGTTGGTAACAGGCACCTCGGCAGTGGGGATCATGAAGGTATCCTGATCCACCTTGTAGGCATCCTCCTCAAACTTGGGCAATTGGCCCGTGCCCGTCATGCTGGCACGGTTGACCATATAGGGAGGATACACCTCCTCATACCCCGCTTCCACATGGGTGTTCAGGAAAAAGTTGATAACCGCCCGTTCCAGGCGTGCGCCCTGGCCGCGGTAGAAGGTAAACCTGGCACCGGAAACCTTGGCTGCGGTGTCAAAGTCAAGGATGCCAAGGTCGGTGCCGATGTCCCAGTGGGGCTTGGGCTCCCACGGGAAAACCCGTGGCGTGCCGATGCGCCGCTGCTCCACGTTTTCCTTCTCATCCAGGCCAACGGGCACGCTTTCGCTGGGGATATTGGGCACAACGAGCAAAAACTGCTCCATTTCCTCATCCAGCACCTTGACTTGTTCGTCTAGAGCGGCGATTTCCTCGCCCACCCGCTTCATTTCGTCCATGATGGGCTGGGCATCGCCTCCAGTGCGTTTGATGGTTGCGATTTCTTTGCTTGCTTCATTGCGGCGGTTTTTCAAATTTTCAGACCGGGCCATCAAAGCCCGCCGCTTTTCATCCGCCAGCAAAAAGCTGTCCAGGGAAATGCTCTTGCCCCTTTTTGTAAGGGCGTCGGTCAAAATGTCCGGGTTCTGCCTGATTTTCCGAAGGTCCAGCATCTCAATCCCTCCCTGCGGCCTGGCCGCGTCGAACTTGCCGGATGTACGGGGGTATTCCGGCCCAATAAAAAAGCCGCCCCTTGACAGTGTTGCCACTGAAAGGGACGGACGAATCCGCGTTGCCACCCCGATTGGATGCTGAAGCATCCCACTCGCCGCGCTGTATGGGGCGCTCCCCGCGGCCGTTCGCCGCCGGCTCCCGGATGGACAGCCTGCGCCTGTACCGCCTTGCACCAACCGGCGGCTCTCTATTCCCAGAAAAGCAGGCATGGTCCGTTCATAGCCGTTTGGGATTGGCATTATTATAGGCAATCCTCGAAAGTTTTGCAAGGGATTTTTTGTTTTTCTTATGGCAACTGTGCTGTAGGTAACAGACCGTTATCCAGCACGGCCCTTGTTTCCAAGTCAGCAATCCCCGTAGCGGATATACCAGACGCCTTTTGCAGCTTCTGTACGGCGGCTTTTAAGGCAGGTGTAAAATATCCCTCCCGGCCTTTCTCCATCTGATAATAACCCAGATCGATCATTGCTTGCTGAAGGGCAATCACATCATCGTTTTGGTTATACAACCGAAGATTGGAAAACGCCCGCTTTACCGGTGTGCCAAAGCCATATATGCGTTTATCGGTCAGGTCGTAAACGGCTCGTTGGACACGGTCGGGGTTGTTCCCTTCGATGACATGAACCTGTATCTTCCCGTTTTCATCCCGGCTGACGCCCTCCACCAGGGCCACATGATCAGTGCCCTGCCTGCGGCTGTAATAATAAAACCAGATGTAGTCCCCGGGGTGGGGAACATACTCGTTGGATTTCAGGTAATGGTCGCTGCCGATAAGCCATTGCTTTTCACGGGTGGGAAGCTTTCCGTCGTCGGAAATGAAGCGGCCCCTTTTCATGAAAAACGGAGCACCGTCCTTGGAACCGCCATACCTGGGATACAGATTGCCCATAAGCTGCGTGCCGTAGCGCTGATCCACCTGGTCCACGCACCAGGTGATGAATTCCGCACACCAGGCAACCCTGCCGCCGGAATACCATGTACCGTACTTGCTTTCATCAGGCAATGGGCCTTCGACGTAACCGATCTCTTCCTGGGCCACCTTCAACAGAAGCAGTTCCGGCGGCGCAACCGCAGTATACTGCGTCAAATCGGGGGGCATCCAGTCTTCGGTGGCCACAAGAGCCTCTTCCGTCAAACCGGATGCTGCACCGATAAGTAACAGGGCCATCATCAACGCAAACAAAGCTGTCTTGCCCACGGCTGCTTTCCTTCCGGTTTTCCTAGATTTGGAATGAAACCATTGTAACAGCAGCCGTTCCGCCCGTCAAGAAGGCGGCATCAAATTACCTTAATCCGGTATCTCTATCCCATAGATGGCTTCGGCCATTTGCTCCATGGCGTCAAGCACCCTGGGCGCGGGACGGCTGATCATATCAGGATCGATCCTGTACACGTGCCCTGATTTGACGGCAGGCAGGTCTTTGTAGCCTTCCTGCACGTAAATTTCCGCCGCACGGGCTTCATCCGCTCCCAGCAGGATGACCTGGGGATTATTGGCCACCAGCTGCTCCAGGCTGTACATGGGCCAGGGTACCGGGGAATCGAAGGTGACAGGCAAAGCGCTGATCTTTTCCATCACTTCGTAAATAAAGCTGCCGGGGCCTACGGTATAATCGCCCCAGTCACCAAAGCTGACGGCATAGTACACGGTAGACGGCGTCTTTCCGGCCACGGCAGCCAATATGGCCTGTTCCTTTTGAGCCATGCTTTGAAGCAATGGGGTGGGATCGGCTTCCGCAGCCGTTGCGATCAGGCGGATGCTGTCGGGTATGCCCGCGTATGTATCGGCTTCCGCAGCAATCACCGTCAGACCCAGGCCTGCAAGCTGCGCGATGGCATCCGCCTGCAGCTTGTTTCCGGCCAGAATCAGGTCGGGCTTCAGCGAAACGATTAATTCAGCGTTGGGGCCGGCGTAATCACCGCATTTGACCTCGATGGCGGCGGCCTCCGCCGGATAATTGGAGTAGGCATCCACGCCCACCACCCTATCGCCCAGGCCCAGGGCAAACAGGATTTCCGTGTTGCTGGGGGTAAGGGACACGATGCGCCGGGCAGAGCTTACATCTACCTCCCGGCCCGTAAGGTCGGTAACGGTGACAGCCAAGGCAGGAAGGCCAAGGGAAAGGGCGAGGGCGAGGATGACCAGGAAAACCAATGTCTTTTTCATGGGAAACCTCCTTATCATTTGTCCTTCCAACGGGTAAACCATTGGAAGAATGGCAGGTTTCCGCCGGCAAAAAAGGCCGCCCCGGCAGCCATGCCAAAAAAGCACAGCCCTGCCGAAACAGCCCCCTATGTCAGGCCATAGGCCTGACAGCCGTCCATCCCCCCTCCGGGGATGACAGCTTTTACACAAATACGGGCAGGTCTCCTGGCTTGGCTTCAACCGGATGCGGCGCCTTCCCGGATAACTCCAGTGGCATATGACCGCATCCGTCCACCTCACAGTAGCGGGGGCTGCAGCGGATTGAATACAAACAGTATTTGCACCGCTTTCCCTTTTCACCCAATGTATATGGGCACCCGTACGGCGGAAGATACTTTCCGTTGGACAGTATAACACGGAAAGAATCTCATCACAAGAACCGGGGAAAATACTATTCCTTCCCCTTGTCCTTCCATTTATCCAAAAAGAAATCGTCCAGCTGCTTCCTGTCCAGGAAAGGCAGCAGCGGCACGATTTTGGAGAAGCCATACTTCTCCACACAATGGGCTGCCGCCTCCGTCAGCTTTTCCTTGCCCAGGAAAGGAGCCAGAGGAACAAGATCCATAACGCCGCCTTCCTTCAAAATGCGGTCTGCCAGCCGGTCGATGCTTTCCCGGCTCAAAAAAGGCGCAGCCATGATGACTTTCTTGATGTCCATACTATCCGCCAGTACATGCTGCACACACTCATCCACGGTTGCCTGGCTTAAAAAAGGCAAAAGCCCCAACAGGGAATCAAAAGACCTGTCCCGCTTGGCCGCGTTTGATGCCAGGGAATCCAGCGTGCTTTCGCTTAAAAACGGCGCAGCCTTTGTCAGGTCTTTCAACGTGATTTCCGACTGCACGCTTTCCCACAGCTTTTCCGCCTGCTTAGGTCTAACCAGCGGGGCCACCTCCAGAAATTCTTCAGCCGTCAGTTTTTCAGCAATCGGCTCCTCACGGATCATGCTTTCCACTACCCGGGCGCTTTTGGGATTTCCCAGCAATTCGTCGATGGTCACGCTGAAAATATCCGCCAGCTCACCCAGCTTGGAGATATCCGGCATGGTTTGCCCCCGCTCCCAGTTGCTCACCGCCTGAAAGCTGATGTTCAATTTATCCGCCAGTTCCATTTGCGTCATGTTTTGCGCCTTGCGCAGGGTGGATATGGTTTTGCCTACCGAAAGCATATCAAACATGATTACACGCTCCTTTACTTGAGACCGTTGATGCGTATCCAGCCTTCCAGCGCCATCTGGGCATAAAGCTCCTCCCATCCGGATGCAAAACGGCAGCGGCGGCACGCCGCAGCGTGCTTCTCTTTTCCTGGCCGCAGGCCATGCAATACGCGATAGGATCTGATTTTCCGGACAATCCAGCCCATGCTCTCTCCCCTCCTTTTTACAAGGGGAAAGGTCACGCTCTCCCCATGTCTGCATCATAGGGAAAACGCGCTTTATTCTCCAGCAAGCAGCAGTTGAGTTTGAAACTCAAGCGGCGGTTGAATCGATCATTTTCTCTTGTCCAGAAACCTTTGAAAGGAAAAAATCAGCAGGCTGATGCCGTAAAAAGCAGCGGCGCACAGCACGATGGCCGCTCCGGCGGAAGTATTCCAATAATACGAAAACACAAGCCCCGCGATACCGCTCAGCATGGCGATCAAAACACTCAACAGTGCATGGCTCCTTACGCTACGGGCCAGGTTTCGACCTGCGGCGGCGGGGAGGATCAACAGCGCATTGATCAAAAGCACCCCCACCCAGCGAATGGAAAGCATCACAGCCACAGCCACCAATATCACAAAGCAGTATTCCACAAGACGGATGCGCATGCCCCGGCTTTTCGCCAGGGAAGCGTTGATGCTGGCCAGCAGCAACTGGTTATAAATAAGCATCCAAACAGCCACGCCTGTCACCAGCGCCAAAAGCAGCCACAAAAGGTCCGAAGGGGCTACGGCCAGCACATCGCCAATCAGCAGGGAGGAGTACTTGGCAAACCCCCCGCCCCGGGACAGGATCACCAGCCCCAATGCAATGCTGGTGCTGGAAAATACGCTGATGATGGTGTCAACGGAGGTTGTTCCCGTTTGCTTGATGCGGCTGATGAGCACGGCCCAGACAGCGCCGAATACCAGCATGGCAACAAGATCATTGTGAAGGCCTATCACAATGCCAAGGCCGATGCCAGTCAGGGCGCTGTGGCCCAGCGCATCGGAAAAGAAAGCCATGCGCTGATTTACCGCCATGGTGCCCATCAGCCCCAGCAGGGGCGTCAGCAGTAAAATGGCAAGCATTGCGTTTTTCATGAACTGAAAGGACAAAAAGTCAAAGGGGAGCAGGACATCCATCACATCATAGACGGCGTTCATGAATTCACCTCCGCATCCAGCTGTGCCTTGGTAAGGGGCGTTTGAAACGCAGCCGCGAACGCCGGGGAGGAAAATACTTCTTTCGGGCTGCCGGCGCAAAGCACCTGCCTGTCCAAAAGCACCACATAATCAGCGTACTTTTCCACCAGGGACAAATCATGGCTCACCAGCAATATGGCCATATGATGCCGGGATCTGAGCTCCAGAACGGTATTCAAAAATAGTGCCAGACCGTTTTGATCCACACCGGACACAGGCTCATCCAACACCAAAAGATCGGGTGCGGGCGTCAGCGCAAGCGCCAGAAGCACCCGTTGCAGCTCCCCGCCAGACAGCTTTCCAAGAGGCGACAAGAGCAGGTCTTCCGCCCTCACCGCCTCCAGCGATTTTCGAACCAGTTCCTTTGTCTTTTTGGAAACACCCAGCCATACCGGCCGGCGGCTTAATGCGCAGGCCAGAAAATCCTGCACGGTGGCAGGCATCTCCTTGTCAAAATCCAGGTGCTGGGGCACATAGCCTGTGCGCAGGTGGGGGATGTCCCGGCCCTGGTGGTCCTCATGGCGGATGCGGCCGGTAAAGGGGATTTCCCGCATCAGCGCTTTTAACAGTGTCGTCTTCCCGGCCCCGTTCTGGCCAATGAGCGCCGTTAATTGCCCGCAATGAATGTGCATTGTCACCTGGGACAAGATCGACTGCCTGTCCCTGACGACACCCACATTTTCCAGTGCGATGTGGCACAGGCCGCAGCTTTGTAGATGACGATCCATGGCATCTCCTTTTACCGGGAATACACGCCGGTCCTGATCTCATTGATGTAGGATTCCCGGTAGGGCAAGCCCGGGTCGTTCATGGCATCCCTTACGGCTTCCTCCGTGTCATAGGGTATGGAAACGAGGCTGATGTCAAAGGGCGCGGATTTTTTGCCGGGTTGCCCTTGCAATATGGCATAGCAGGCCCGGTTGACACCCAGGTTGTTGCCAACGCTGCCCGTATTGAACAGGAAGCCCTTGTTCACCGTGCGGTGAAACGCCCGGTGACAGTCGGAATACCCCACTGCCTGGAAGGTTTCACCGTCCATTTCAAACAACTCCTCCAGCCTTTCACGCTCCGCCTGCACAAAAAGAAGATCCTCCATCAAGGGCCGGCCATGGATAAGGCGGATGTGCAGCCCGCTCATGAAAAAATGATGTTCCAGCGGCAAGCTTTTCAGCCTGTCCATCCGCTCCTGCCCAAGCAGGTTCCAGTAGTATCCGTCGGCGGGAAAATGCTTTTGAGAGATGCCTATGTCCCAGTTGCCGGCCAATAAAACCTGGCAACGGGAAAACGCCCAGTCCATGGTGGCGGCGGAAGAAGGCCCCTTGCCCACCATATCCCCAAGGCAATAAACGGTTTGTATTCTTCTTGATCTTATGTCCCTGTCTACCGCCATGGTGGCGGGCAGATTACCATGAAGGTCGGCCACAAGGGCTATGCGCATGGGTCCCTCCTGATGCTCTTTCCAAACAGTATACCATGTTTTTGGCAGAGCGCATACGCCAATGCCGAAGGTTGTGGATTTTTCTGGCCCATGATATACTTTTTTGTGTATTTCGATTTCCCGAAAGGGGTTATACCATGATCCGGCAAGGCTTTGCGCTTTTTGACCTGGATGGCACCGTGGCAAAGGGCGATTCCATTCTGCCCATGATTCGGTACGCCATCAAAACAAAGTTTACAACAAAGACGCGGCTTTTTTCTATCGCGTTGGCTTTTTTGGGCTATTCGCTGCGTTTGATCAATGACACAAAGGCCAAGGAAATGGCCATCGCTTTCCTTCGGGGAAAAACACAGGAACAGGTTCGGGATTTTGCCGAAAATTTCTGCCGGGATGTGCTGATAAAACACGTATTTCCCGGCGCACGGGAAGAGGTCAAAGCCCGAAGGGATGAAGGATTGTGCGTTTTGCTGGTAACAGCATCCCCCGACTTTTATTTGCAGCCCTTGATAAGAGAGCTGGACTTGGACGGAATCATAGGCACAAGAGCCGACATTTCAAAGGACGGCATCTATACAGGCCGCATTTCCGGTCTGAACTGCCGCAACCTTCAAAAGCCGCTGCGCATTGCAGAATATCTGGCGGCAAGGGGGTATGAGCTGGATACGGAAAATTCTTACGCCTATGGCGACTCCGGCCACGATTGGCCCATGATGTCGCTGACAAAGCATCCAGTAGCCGTCAATGCCAAAAAATCATTGCTGACTCGCTGCGGAGATTGCCGGCGGGTTGCATGGAAGCTATAAAACCATCCTGTTCGTTAAATGATTAACTTTCCCGGCCATTGGGAAAATATTGACAAGGGTGTGATTTTACCGCTATACTGGTCATAGAAGAACAGGAAAAGAACAAATTCTCCTGAAGCGGCATAACCCGGTTCCGCTGTTTTGGCGTTACCGTAACAGGGGAAAAAGGAAAGGAAGGCTGCCTATGGAAAGCAACCAGTCCCGTCCGCTTTTGCTACTGGACAATTCCAGCATGACCAATGTGCTGGGCGAAGGCGAATTTTCCTGCCGCAATATGACATTTGACGAGACACGGGCCATACTGGAGATGTTTGAGGAAGATGAGGTACGCAAAGGCTTCATCAACACCCACATTGAGCACATTATCTTCGGGTACCTTGGCATTGCCCAGCATAACTACAAGTTTATGGAAGTTCATCACATGGATGTGGGGCAGGAGGCGCTGGTGTTCAAGCTGTACGTCACCGAATCGGAAACACAGCCCATCCTTCATTCGGAAGATGGCGTGGAAGCCAAGAAAATTCAAAATGTATATGTTTACTGCCAGTACATCACACGGGTGAAATAGCACCGGTAAATTTATCGTATGAAAAAACGCAGTCTTTAAAGGCTGCGTTTTTTGCTTATGCAATTTTTCTTCCGTCAGGGCTCCTTCCAGTGTTCATCAAGGAAAGCCATGCGAAGGCTTAGAAAGTTTTTGAGATAGGCAATGTTTGACTTGTAATCCTTGCCCGTTTTCACCATCCTGTCAGTGGTATTGAATATCTGCCAGCGGGCAAAGTTCATGGCTGCGGAGGCATCCAGCTCCTTGGCGTAATCATCAATAGACTGCATAGCGCCTGTTGGGTCTGTTTCAAGGCCCAGCAAAACCTTGATGGCCGGGACGAAGGCGTCATGGTAGGTTTCAACGACCTGATCATAGAAGTCCTTATGCCCGTACAAAGTGGGGAACCAGTAATACGTCATGCCCCTGTCCTTATTGGCGGAAAAGCCAATGGGATTTTTTAAAGCTTTCACCCGCTCGTTTTCAAAGTTTCCAAAGGCAATGTCATAATCCCATACCGGTCCCGCAAAAAACCTGGTACTCACTGAATCCGCCGGCTTGTATAGGTAGAAGCTGGTTCTGTTGGCGTCGAAATTCTTAGATATTTCCTCAAGAATATACTTTTTCACCAGTGAGCTTAGATCAACCAGGTCCGTATAATGCTTGCCGCTTTTAGAATCAATGCCATCATCGGAAAATATGGCGTTTTCAAATGTCTGGATGATGGCACTGACATAACCCGCCTGCTCTTTGGATACGCATTCCGGCTCCTTGATAACAACAGGCTGGCCTTTTTTTGTTTTAAAGCCGCTGATTTCAGGCGTATAGCGGTGAGGCTTTTCCAACTCCAGCAAATAGCCTCCGGTGATATCCGCCGGATTGTTGGGTATTTGAAATCCCTTGCTCCTGCCGGCAAACTGATTATCCCGGCCGTAAACCGGATACTCCTTCAACGGCTTTTCATTGACCGATTCCGTTGCTTTTTCCAAATCGTCTATATCAATCCGGCTGCTTCCTATCTCTACCTTCTCGCACAAAAGATAGGTCCCGCGGTAATTGTTGTTGATATATACGTCTTCGGCCTGCGATTTTGAGGTGTACTCAAGCCCGGCGGCCTGAGCCATTGCAAAGGCAATCTTGTTGCGTAAAAGGGAGTTGTCCTCATAGTTGGCCAAAAGAATCCAGGTCTTTGCCTTGCCCATGCCGTATAGATCGGCGGATTCCTCCAATTTGATCTGATATGGTTTCTTGGGATAGGCGAATGTGGAATTGCCCCGGCCCTTGATTTGATCCAGCAGTCCGGCGTAATCCAATGTGCCGTCGGCGTTTAGAAGCACCATGCTTCCCTTTTCTACATGGCTCTTGCTGCCATGGATTTTGCTTAAGCTGCCGGATTCCGTAAAAATGAACATGGCCGGTACGTTTTTTGACTGCATCACCGCCATGGTATATCGGGAGCCGGCGTCGACGATGATTTCCGTACCTGGCTTCAAAAAATCAGCCTTATCACCGCTGCATATGGTCTTTCCCCCGGCGTCAATTGTTTCCGCAGACGACTTGAACCATATCCTCATGCCGGAGACATCCGCTCCGGCAGGCAGGAACAGATAGTACTTCCTCGTTCTGTTGCTGTACCACCAATGAATGGCGTCGTCCGGAGCATCCACAGCAACTTCCGGTGACTGTTCGCTCCCATAAACAGCGCCGGTCACCCACAGGTCATTTATTTTCGCAGCCTGCGCTGCCAGGGGAAACAGAAGCAGCAATATCAGGACAATCATCACTTTTTGAAACATAAGAAACCGATGCAGCACCCTTGTCATCACACAACCTCCCAGATGGCGGCAGGAATCCCATCTATTCCCTGTCACAATGGGATATTATACCATTGCAAGCCTGACATCACAAGAAAAAAACCCTGAAATTTACATATGCAAACTTTTCGCAAATTTTCATGAAACGCATAAACGCTTTCCCTCTTTACAAAACAGGCGGTTGTGATATACTGGTTGTCAAATCTGGCAATGAAGGGGAACGCATTCCCAGCGCGCAAGAGAGCCGCCCGGTAGGTGCAAGGGCGGAGGCAAAAGGGAAGGCCGCTCGCTCCGGAGCCTCCAATTGGCGGGCCGCGCCCGATACAGCGCATCAAGTGGCCGGATTGAAGCATGCGTCCGGCAAGCAAAGTGGTACCGCGGAACAATGCGTTTCGTCTTTGTCAAAAGGCGGAGCGCTTTTTTTGCGGAAGAAGGAGGAGCAATCGATATGTACAATGCGCCCTATGATCCAGCCCGCATCGAAAAAAAATGGCAGGCAAAGTGGGAGGAACAGAAGGCTTTTCGCGCGGAAGATGACCACACAAAGCCCAAATATTACTGCCTCATCGAATTCCCCTATCCCTCGGGGGCCGGGCTGCACGTGGGTCATCCCCGCTCCAATACCGCGCTGGACATCATCGCCCGCAAACGGCGCATGGAAGGGTATAACGTGCTGTATCCCATCGGCTGGGATGCCTTTGGCCTGCCCACCGAAAACTATGCCATCAAAAACAAGGTGCATCCCAGGGCGGTCACCAACGACAATATCAATCAATTCAGGACACAGCTCAAGCGCCTTGGCTTCTCCTTTGATTACAGCCGGGAAGTGAACACCACCGACCCCGCCTATTACAAATGGACGCAGTGGATTTTTCTGCAGCTATACAAGCATGGCCTGGCCTACAAGGCGGAAATGCCCATCAACTGGTGCGTAAGCTGCAAGTGCGGCCTGGCCAATGAAGAAGTGGTGGACGGCGTTTGCGAGCGCTGCGGCGGGGAAGTGGTACGCCGTGTGAAGAGGCAGTGGATGCTGGCCATTACCAAGTACGCCCAAAAGCTCTTGGATGGCCTGGATACGGTGGACTTCATTGAAAAGGTGAAGCTCCAGCAGCGTAACTGGATCGGCCGGTCCGAAGGCGCGGAGATCGACTTTTCTGTGGCCGGTCAGCCAGAGAAAATCAAGGTTTACACCACAAGGCCGGACACGGTCTTCGGGGCCACCTATATGGTGCTGTCGCCGGAGCATCCCCTGCTGGAAACCTGGAAGGATGCCATTTCAAACTACGGCGAGCTGTTGGATTACAAGGCCCAGGCAGCCAAGAAATCTGACTTTGAACGCACAGAAGTAGCCAAGGATAAGACTGGCGTAGAGATAAAAGGCATCAGCGCCATCAACCCCGCCACAGGGCGTGAAATCCCCATCTGGATCGCCGACTATGTACTCATCACCTATGGCACCGGAGCCATCATGGCCGTGCCTGGCCATGATACAAGGGACTGGGATTTTGCCAAGAAATTCGGCCTGCCCATTGTGGAGGTAGTTTCCGGCGGCAACGTGCAGGAAGCGGCCTTTGATGACATCCAGGACGGCGTGATGGTCAACAGCGGCTTTTTGAACGGGCTTACCGTGGCGGACGCCAAGAAGGCCATCACCGGCCACCTGGAAAAGCAAGGCCTGGGCCAGAGAAAAGTAAACTTCAAACTCCGGGACTGGGTGTTCAGCCGCCAGCGGTACTGGGGCGAGCCCATCCCTGTAGTGCACTGTCCTCATTGCGGCATTGTGCCCGTGCCTGAATGCGACCTGCCGGTGCTGTTGCCCGACGTTAAAAACTACGAGCCCACCGACAGCGGCGAAAGCCCTCTGGCAGCCATGACGGACTGGGTGAACACCACTTGCCCCGCCTGCTTTGGTTCTGCACAACGGGAGACGGACACCATGCCCCAATGGGCCGGTTCCAGTTGGTATTTTTTGCGGTATACCGATCCTCACAACAATGGCGAGATGGCGAGCCTTGAAGCAATGAAATACTGGCTGCCCATCGACTGGTACAACGGCGGCATGGAACATACCACGCTGCATTTGCTCTACAGCCGGTTCTGGCATTTGTTCCTGCACGATATCGGCGTTGTTCCCTCCCCCGAACCGTATCAAAAGCGCACCAGCCACGGTATGATTCTTGGCTCCAACGGGGAAAAGATGTCCAAGTCCCGGGGCAACGTGATCAATCCTGATGAAATCGTGGATGAACTGGGGGCCGACGCCTTCCGCCTGTATGAAATGTTCATGGGTGCCTTCGACCAGGCGATTCCGTGGTCCACCAATGGTGCAAGGGGCTGCCGCCGGTTCCTGGACCGGGTTTGGCGGCTGCAGGAGATGATGACGGAAGGGGAAGGCTATTCCTCCGATTTGAAGGCATCCTTCCACGCCACGGTGAAAAAGGTGAGCGAAGACTACGAGAAGATGAAGTACAACACCGCCATCGCCGCCATGATGAGTTTGGTAAATGACATCTATCTCAAAAACCAGATCTTAAGGGGCGAGATGAAAACGCTGCTGTTGCTTTTGTCCCCGGTGGCTCCCCACATCTGTGAGGAAATGTGGGAAGCGCAAGGTTTTGGAACTCCCCTCCATCACCAGCCTTGGCCCACCTATGACGAAAAGGAAATGAAGCTCAGCGAGGTGGAGATCGCCATCCAAATCAACGGCAAGGTGCGCGGTCGAATCATGATTCCCACGGATCTGACACGAGAGCAGGCTGAGGAAACATTGCCTCAGAATCCCGATGTGAAAGCATTGGTGGGGGATAAAACCATCCGCAAGATCATTTTCGTGCCCGGCAGGCTGCTCAACATCGTCGTCGGCTGATTTTTCCAATACTTTTCCAATAATCGCCTCTTCTTCCGGACATACTGTTTGGGAAGGAGGCGTTTTTGTCATGGAAGATAAACTGAAAAACCGTAAAAAGCAGCGGAAGGAAGAACTGTTGGGCCGTATGATGCGCGACCCGGAATCCACCGACGTACTGGGCAGCTATACAGGCACACCCAGGGATGGGGGTGAGCCTGAACAGGACGCGGATGATTTATGAGATATTTGCAAGTAAAAAATTTCTAACTTGCAAGCACCAAACAGCGTATTCAGGTGCCTTTGTCAGGGCGGGCCAACATTTTTGTTGACCCGCTTAGCTTTTTTGCTGTCAACACAAGAATATTCAGCAGCGTATATACTGTATATTCAGTATGCAATGAATAAGAAAAACGTAAAAAACACAATCGAAGTATTGACATGGGCTATCCTTGATGTTAGTGTTTCTTTCATAAAGGATTGTACCCGTCTTACGTTCGGGTATCCTTATGGCGAACAACAGAAAATGAAGGAGGAAAATACAAATCATGCGGAAAGTAGCAGCGGTATTCATGGTGTTGATTATGGTGCTGGCCATGGCTGGCACGGCGTTGGGCGAAGGCCTTACGCTGAAGGAAGGCGTGCTGCAGGTAGGCCTGGAAATCGGCTACCCCCCCATGGAGTACCTTGCGGAAGACGGTGTGACGCCCATTGGCTTTGACGTCGATGTGGCCACCGAGCTGGCTGCCCGGCTGAACCTGAAATTGGAACTGGTGGACACCGCCTGGGACGGCATCTTTGCCTCCCTGGATTCCAGCCGGTACGATGTCATCATCTCCTCCGTGAGCATCACCCCTGACCGGCAGGAAAATTACAACCTCACCAAGCCCTACATCGCCAACAAACTGGTGCTGGTGACGGCCAAAGACCTGCCCATCACATCGCCCGACGATCTGACCGGATACCGTGTTGCCGTTCAGACCGAAACCACCGCCGACGTGTACATGAAGACGAAGATGGAAGCCGGCCTTGCGATCAACGATTATTTTGTGTACGACAAGATCATCCAGTGCTTTGAAGAACTGAAGCTTGGCCGCGCCGATGCCGTACTGGTGGACAGCGTTGTCGCCGCCTACTATTTGGGCACAGATGCCGACAAGTTCTCCATTGTCTGGGAGAACGAGGAAGCCGAGCCCATGGGCCTTTGCCTGAAAAAGGGCAACGACGCACTGACCCAGGCCATTGAGGAGGTCATTGACGCCATGTATGCTGATGGCAAGATGGCCGAAATCGCCGTCAAGCACTTCGGCTATGACACCACGGCAGGCGTAAGGTAAGACAAAAATCCTGATTGGAATAGGACTTGTCCGTCATCGCTCCTTAAGGGGCAATGACGGACAAGCGTCTTTGTTCACAAAGTATACACCCAGGGGGATGGGTTATGAGCTTAATGGAAAAAATCAGCAAATGGATACCGGCTTTATTGGAGGCAACGGGCATTACCTTGTCGCTGACGGTGTTGGCGGTGAGCTGCGGGCTTATCATCAGCATTTTTCTGGCACTTGGAAAGATGTCAAGATCAAAAGTCCTGAAAAGGCTATCCGGCGCTTATGTGTTTTTCTTCCGGGGCACGCCCCTGCTGATGCAGCTATTTTTCATCTATTACGGACTGCCCTACATCCATCCCGTGCTGACCATACAGGACAGGTTTGCCGCCGCCTGGATCGCCTTTGCACTTAACTCCGGGGCATACCTGGCGGAAATCATACGAGCGGCCATCCAGTCCATCGACAAGGGCCAGTTCGAGGCCTCCAAGGTATTGGGCATGACCTATGGGCAGACCATGCGGCTGATCATCATTCCCCAGTCCATCAGAAGGCTGATCCCCCCGGTAGGCAACGAGTTCATCATGGTCATCAAGGATACCTCCCTGGTATCCTCCATCGCCCTGGTCGACCTGATGAAGAAAACCTCGCAAATCATGTCTTCCAGCGCCAGCGCGCTTGTATACCTCCCGGCCATGGTGATTTACCTGGTAATTACTGCGGTGTTCACCTGGGTGTTCAACCGCCTGGAGAAGAAGTTCAGCGTATATCAGTAATACTCAAATTATTCGGACTTATTTGTTCGTCATAGGAGGAACCAGCATGGCCATGATCCAGGCGGAGCACATCTGCAAGCAGTTTGGTTCTTTGCAGGTGCTCAGGGATGTGAGCGTATCCATAGACAAGGGCGAGGTGGTATGCATCATTGGCCCGTCCGGTTCGGGCAAATCCACCTTTTTGCGCTCGCTGATCCATCTGGAAAAGATCACTTCGGGCCGGATCATCATAGAAGGTCAGCTTTTGGATGACCGAAAGGATGGCGTAAACAGCGTGAAATTATCCCCCAAGGAACGCAGCGCCATTCTGCTCAAAATGGGCATGGTTTTTCAGTCCTTCAACCTGTTCCCGCACCGAACCGTTTTGCAAAACGTGATGGTGGCACCGGTGAACGTGAAAAAAATGGATGCAAAAAAAGCCGAAGCCATCGCCCGGGACCTGATTGGCCGGGTGGGTCTGTCGGATAAAGTGGATGAATATCCATCCCGCCTCTCCGGCGGGCAGCAGCAGCGGGTGGCCATCGCCCGAGCGCTGGCCATGCAGCCGGACATCATGCTTTTTGACGAGCCTACCTCCGCCCTGGACCCGGAACTGGTGGGCGAGGTGCTGAGTGTTATCAAAACCTTGGCGTATGAGGGCATGACCATGGTAGTGGTCACCCACGAAATGGGCTTTGCCAGGGAAGTGGCTGACAAGGTGATCTTTATGGACCAGGGGACCATCGCCCAGCAGGGAACGCCCAAGGAGATTTTCGGAAATCCCGAAAACGAGCGGCTGCGGCAGTTTTTGCAAAGCGTGCTATGACACTTCGAAAAATGACGATGTCATTTTTTCGACCCTGCACTTTTCGCCTATGCGTTTCACGCATGGCCGGCGAAAAGTATAAGGAAAGCTTGCTATGCAAGCGACCCGTGCGCCTGGCAAAGCCAGGCGACACGATTACAATTGACGGGGTTCCACCCCTTCAATGCATCCCTGAATAATTGTCAAAATTCATTAAATGAGGGAGCGATTTCGCTCCCTCCCATTTTTCATCAGGCAACATCGTCTTGGGCAGAATGCGTTTCTTCCTCACGTTTGTTTTGCCATACCTTCTTGGAAAGGTACAGCGCAAGGACGCACAGCATAAGCGTCAATACAAAGGGAAGGGATCGGTCGACTTGTGCCAGCGCGCCGGCCAATGCTCCCACGGGTGAAGTAATCAACAGGCACATCGCCAGAAACACACCGTTCATACGCGCCCTCTCTTCCCTTTCCATGCTCAGCATTTGCAGCGATGAAGTGAGGGGGCTTAATACCGACAGGGACAGCGCTTCCACCAATACGCCCAGGCCAAGCAGTTCATAAGAGCCGGTGCGCAAAAAAATCAGCAAGCACTGCACTATGCCAAAGCACGAAAAAGCAATCAGCAAGGGCTTTTTGAACCTACGCACATCCAGCTTCCCGGTAAACAGGAAATATCCGCTCAAAAAAACAAGGGAACGAAGCATGGCAAACATGGACAAATCCTTTTGCGCAATTCCCAGCTTCTCCGTGATCAAAAGCGGCCAGAAGTTATCAACTACGCTGCGGATAGCGCCATAGCAGGCCAGCAGCACCACCGTGTACAACACCCGGCGTGTTTTAAGCATCTTCATGAGGACATAACGGCTGTCCAGCAGATGCCCAAGCATGCTGCGCCGGTGAAACTCCTCCTGCCGCCGCATGCCGATAGCCGTTTCATGGGTCATGAAATACAAAATAATAAATTTGGCTGTCATCAGAACAAAAGTAATCCCATACAAAACGCGCATGGTGGGAACAACGGTGTACCTATCCACAAAAAAATAGGAAACAGGTGCCACGAAACCTGCGATTAGACCCGCAATATTCGCAAGAGAATACAGGTGCACCAATTTGTTTTCCGGCGCCTCCTCCACGAACAGCAGCGTCCAGGAATTTTCCGTAACGCGGAACATGCCGTTGAAAAGCGCCGCTGTCAGGAACCAATACTCGTTCCTGGCAAGCATCCATAAAAGTGCAGGCACGCTCCAACTAAGAAAGTCAAACACAAGGGTGCACAGCCTGCGCCCCATTTTATCGGTGAGAATACCGCCGAGCAGCGCCCAGATCATCTGGGAGGCGAAGAACACGGTGGCAGTCACACCAATCATCAGCGGCGTCATGCCAAGGGCCGCCATGTATACGGACACAAATGGCACATACAAATTAAAAGGGATGCCCCACAAGGGCTCGGTTACAAGGCATGCCCGCTCATTGCCTTTGGCATGGATCAGCGTATCAATCAGGGGGTGGGAAGCCATCGATTTTATCAGGCCGGCCATACAAACCTCTTGTGCGCGTGCACCGCGCCGTGGAAATGATAGCATTTGCATAAGGTGGTGTCAAGGCGCGCAGGCGCTGCTTCAGCAAATAACAGAATCTTGTTTCATGGCATCGTCTTTCGGGTATCCTTTGTTCAGAAACACAAATACCCTCCGGCAAAAACCGCCGGGCAAAACGGCAAAAGGCAGGTTGATATGATGGAAAAGTCATTCTGGAAGGCTTTGCAGGACCGTCACAGCGTGTACGGCTTTGACACTGAAAAGCCTGTTTCTCAAGATAAAGTCGTAGAGATCGTGGAAAAAGCGCTGACACTGGTGCCCTCGTCCTTCAACAGCCAGAGCACCCGAATCGTGGTGCTTTTCGGTGAACATCACAAAAAGCTATGGGATATCGTCATTGATGCGCTGCGCAAGGTGACGGATGACCGGCAGTTTGCACAATCACAATCGAAGGTTCGGGAAGATTTCCAGTCCGGTTATGGCACGGTGCTGTTCTTTGAGGATCAGGAGGTTATCAAAGGGTTGCAGGAACAGTTTGCACTGTATGCAGACAAGTTCCCCGTGTGGTCGGAACATACCGCCGCCATGCACCAGTTCACTGTCTGGACAGCTTTGGCTGGGGAAGGGCTTGGCGCGTCGCTTCAGCACTATCATCCGCTGATCGACGATGCGGTACGCAGGGAATGGCATATCAAGGAGTCCTGGAAGCTGACAGCACAGATGCCCTTTGGCAAGCCGCGTTCTGCGCCGGGGGAGAAGGACCACATGGCCATGGCAGTAAGACTCATGGTGTTTTCCTGATAAAGGATCCATAGCCCGAAAAATAAAGGAGGCATCCACATGCTGCAACCGGAAGTAAAAAAACTTTTGAACGAGCAGATCAACAAAGAATTATTCTCCGCTTACCTTTACCTTGGCATTGCCAACTACTATGCCCAGAAGAACCTCAATGGCTTTGAGAACTGGTTTCTGGTACAGGCCAGGGAGGAACAGGATCACGCCATGCTCATGCGCCAGTATCTGATCAACGAGGGCGAGGATATTACCCTGACCGCCATCGAAGCGCCACAACACGATTTTGACTCCTTCAGGTCGCCCCTTACCGCATCCCTCACACACGAGCAGTTCGTAACCAAGAGCATTTATGCAATATACGGCCAGGCACAAAAGGCCGGCGATTACCGCACCATAAATTTTCTCAACTGGTTTGTGACCGAGCAGGGCGAGGAAGAGAAAAACGCAGATGAACTGATCAAGAAATATGATCTGTTCGGCGGTGACGCCAAGGGCCTATACATGCTCAACGCGGACCTTGGCACCCGTGTATATGCCCCCCCCTCTCTGGTACTGTCTTAAAGAAACAAACCCCGGCGGCATCAGGCCGCCGGGATTTTCATTAAAAAAAGAATAAATCAATCTTCATCAGACCAGGTGGAAAGCGCTTCCTCCACCGTCCGCAGTATTTCCTGCAGAGCCGTTTGCTGCTTGACGGGAAGCTGGCCTGCGTGGTGTCGGGGCTTATGCTTCAGGCTTCCTAATAGCAACTCGTCCATGCTTACATCCAGTACGTTTGCCAAGGCAACCAATGTCTCCAAACTGGCTTTACGGGTGCCCCGTTCGATATGCCCCAGAAAAGACAAGGATATATCAGCCTTCTTCGCCAATTGCTCCTGTGTCCAGCTTCGCAGGATGCGCTCTCGCCGGATGCGTGTCCCAAGCGTAGAGTAATCCATGGACAAGCGCCCTCCCCACAAAATTTTTTTCTTTGAGGATGTCGGATTGCGTTACATTTGAACATAGTATACATGCAATATTCTACACCATAAGAAGTACGATGTCTATGGATTTTCCAAAATTACGTAAAGAATGGTCCCTTGAAAAGAGGCTGGTCATAAATTTGTTTGTGGGGGGTGTACAAAACAGTGCCCCCGTGCTATAATATTCTGTGTTAACCCAGCCAGGTATGCATCCGGGTCAATCCTCCTCGTTCAACGCCCAAAACCGATGCTTGGGATCCACGGGAGCGACGGCAAGGCACATAGGTTTGGGTAAATAATGAACTTTGGAGGGAACCCATCATGTATCAGGACAAGACCTTGACCTGCCGCGAGTGCGGCGCCGAATTCGTATTCTCTGGCTCAGAACAGGCTTTCTTCGCCGAGAAGGGCTTTCAGAATGAGCCCAGCCGCTGCCATGCCTGCCGTGCCAACAGGCGCAATGCTCAGGGCGGCGGTGCCCGCGGCGGCGAGCGCCAGATGTACGAAGTGATCTGCGATGGCTGCGGCCGCACCACCCAGGTGCCGTTCCAGCCCCGTGGAGACCGGCCCGTATACTGCCGCGAGTGCTTTGACACCCAGCGTCAGAGCCGCTACTAAGAGGATTCAAAAAGCGCCATCGAGTCATCGGTGGCGCTTTTTTATTTGTGTCCTTCCCGACGGTAAAGGCATGATATCATGTGATGAAAGAAGCCCCTAACCGATCATGACGTGAAGGGGCGGCCGTCTTTTTAGCTGAGCTTGCTCAAATCAATTTTCTCCACAGCCTTCAAAAGGGGCAGGCCCAGAATATATACAGCGCCGGCCTGGCCCAAAGCCACATATCCCATGGTGGCCCAAAGCTCAAACCCGGCAACCACATGCAGCATAATACCGATGACCACAGCGTTGACAATCACCGGGGGCAGCGCCGCTAGATAACGATTTTTTCTCAAAACGTATGTCAAAATGGCAGCAACAAGCGTAGCCAGACTGCCAAAGATAATATCCGCCGGTCCAAATCCGCCCAGCAGATTCGCCAGCAGGCAGCCCACAAACAAGCCGGGAATCGCTTGGGGCATCAGTATCGGCAGCAGTGTCAGCGCTTCGGCCACACGGAATTGCACGGCCCCATAGCTGATAGGCGCCAACACATAAGTAAGAACGGCATAAACGGCCGCGATTGCTGCGCTCAATGCCAAACCCTTCGGAGAAAACAATTTTTTGCTCATTTGGGACCCCGCTTTCGTTTGAATACCTTGAAGAATATACCACACTTGTCCCGGCATAGCAACAGGGAAGCATGAGCAAAATACGTTTGCCGAAGGCCATTCTCTTTTGGCAGGCAAATCCTGAACAATGCGGGGAGGTATGCGGGTTGTCTCATCAACACAACACTCACCAGTGCATCCATTGCAGTGTGCAAAGCTGCGAGTACAACGACAAGAAAAATCTATGCGTTCTTGACTCCATCCAGGTAGCGCCCAAGAACAATATTGGTTCTGGCCAGCCGGATGAAAGCCTGTGCGCCAGCTACAGATGCCACGGAAAGTAAGGATTGCCTTTCATGGGAGGCCTGTCGTCGATAGGCCTCCCATGATTATGCAAATTTAAAACGAGGGGGCCGAAGCCCCCCCGCTTAACCCCTATCGAAATTGCATCACCATATAAAGGGATTTTCATAGACTTCATCCCTTGATCGGGGTTTTTAAGGCAATGCCCCTTGATCAATTGGATTTGGTCATCAGATTTTCCAGGTCGGAGATTTTTATGGCCAGCAACCCGGAGAAATCATTCAGTCCTTGCTGGCGGCGGTCCATGGTCAGGCCCTGGATTTCACGGCAGACATTCAGCATGTCGTCAATTGCTTCGTAAAGTCGGTTCTGCTCATCCTCCCAGCGCATACGGGCCAGGTCATATGTAATTTGCAGCCGGTCCAGCTCAACGGTTTTGTCACGGCCGCGGAATGCCAGCGCACGCTGAAGCAGCGTATTGAGCCCTTCCAGCATCTGCTGTACCGCGGGATCGCCCAAAGCCTGGGATAACTGATGGGCACGGTTAAGCTGGGCGGCTGTTCGGGCAGGCGCTTCCTGCAGCCGGGTTGACTCAGGGCTTTCAGGAACCGCAATCCCTTCCCGGCGCAGTTCCTCCGCCACTTCTGCAAGGAGATGGGGGCGGTTTTTCAGGATGGAGCGGTACTTGTTTTGGTAGCGCAGCATCAGGCCCCTGTCGCCGCCGGCCATGCGCATAACACACGCCCTGACGGAAATGCCCTGGCCGCGGGCCATGAGTACCGTACGCAATAGCTCCCTCACCTCTTCCTCGGTGAAGGTCTGAAAGGGTGCGGCTCTGTTGAGCCCGGTCTCCGGCCGCTGGCGAAGCTGTGCGTAGTAGTAATTGCGGATACTGTTGGGCTTGCGGCCCAGGGAGGATGCCACTTGTTCAAACACACTGCGCAGGGGCGTCCCCTGGCGGGACGCTTCCCGAACGGCGCTGAATAAGGTATCCGATTCCTCATCGCGCCAGCCGGTGCGGGAGCTCCTATGTAAAGCCTGTTCCATTCTCTCATCCCTCCATAACGGGTTAGTCAGTACATAGTATGCACACGCTCCGGCTGCGATATACGAAAAAGTGTCACCGAATAGATTCAAAAATGTTTAAAATCGCGCCGCCATTTGTAAATACACTCAGGGAAACGCTTTTCAAACCCTGCTCATCATAGGCAAAAGCGTTGGGGAGGATTAGATCGCCCTTGAGGCTTAATTCTACCTGGCTGAAAACAGGATCGGCCCCATAGGGTGAAACAGTCTGGGAAACAGCCATCAGACTGCTTTGGGACAGGTCCTGCTGTCCCTCCTGCGACATAAGCATCATCAGGTATGCAAGCGCCAGATCGCTTCCTCCCCCTTGAACAACGCCCGCAGCCAGATACATATCCGTAGCCGGCAGGGGAGGTGTCAAAAACGCAAAGGGTTTGTTACTTACGGCAAGGCTGCGCAGCTGCCTGGATGGGAGCATGGCGGCCCGGCAGCGGCCGGACAGGAATTCACCGTACACTGTGTCCCTGGAGGAGGAGCCGAAGTTTGATGGCAGCGCTCCGGAGGGGAAACTTGGCTTGCCGCCGCACAGCGAAGAAAGCAGCAACATAGGCATTCCGGCAGTGCACTGAAAATCGTATGCAGCGTTCTTCCCCCGGGGAACATGCGCAAGGGAAGAAAGCAGATCGTCAAAAGATGCCTCGTTTTCCTTCACGGGCTTGGAAGATGGCGCAGCGCCAATGCCCAGCAGCGGCGTAGGTGCGGGCGTCGCTGCCGCGGACCCTGTGACAGAAGGATCATAGGCCAGCACATAGCCGTCCATACATACCGGGATGGCATATTGCTGCGCTTGAAATCTACCGGCCCGCATCGCTCCGTCAACCACCGGAAATTCACCAGCCAGTGGAAGAAACAGGCTTTCCGGATTTTTGATGGTGCCAGGCCTGAAAACAATCAGGTCAGGCAGTACGGTGTCCGGCTGAGTAAGCTCCGAAGGACGTACCATCCGAAGATAGACGGACACGCCGCTTTTTTCGCTCTCAAACCGGGCAGCCTGCCTCTTCAGCCAGGAGGATGCGGATAGGGTATCCTCTATCAGCCAGATGCGTAAAAGCTGCTTTTCCGGAGCAGAAATGCCCGGCGGCAGCGAATCCTCCCGGTTTAAGGCACGCTCCCATACATCGGGAAATGCAAGGCCCATCAGCAGTGTCAGGCACAAAAATACAAGGATGGCAAGCCGCCGTCCCACTTGATTCCCTCCCCCGTGCCGTTGATTCTGTTTCTAGCCTATGCAGCAATGGTGCAAAAAAGATTCTGTTTGCCAAATCTGTGGGAATTTCCTATAATAAAAATGATGGACAACACAGCGGAAGGGAGGCTACGGTGATGGACTATCGCGAATCCTACGCAAGCTGGCGAAGGGATTTTGCCTCGGATACGCAGCTACTGTCGGAGCTTGATACAATCGCCGGGGACGAGAAGGAGATCGAGGACCGGTTTTACAAAGAGCTTTCCTTTGGCACTGCCGGCATGCGGGGTGTTTTGGGTGCAGGCCTGAACCGGATGAACGTGTATAACGTGCGCCGGGCCACAAGGGGCCTGGCCAAGTATCTTTTAAAGGACCCGGAAAACGCCGCCCGCGGCGTGGCAATCGCCTACGACAGCCGCCGAATGAGCCCTGAGTTTGCCAAGGAAGCGGCTCTGGTTTTCTGCAAAAGCGGCGTACCGGCCTTTCTTTTTGACGCGCTCCGCCCCGTGCCCATCCTATCCTTTGCGGTGCGACACCTTCACTGCATTGCGGGGGTGGCTATCACTGCCAGCCACAATCCGCCCCAATACAACGGATATAAGGTTTACGGGGAGGACGGGGCACAATTGGGTCCCGAGGCCGCCCAGGGTGTCACCGACTGCATAAGGGATACAAGCTATGCTGACGCGGTGCCCATGGAGGAAACCGAGGCACTGGAAAAAGGACTGTTGCACATCATCGGCAACCGTGACGTAGATGACGAGTACATCCAACGTGTACGCACCCTATGCGTTCAGCCTGAACTGATGAAAAAGGAAGGCGAAAAGCTGTCGATTGTGTATACCCCGCTGCATGGATCGGGGAACGTACCCGTTCGCCGTATCTTAAAAGAAGTCGGCATAACAAACGTAGCGGTGGTGAAGGAGCAAGAGCAGCCCGACCCCAATTTCTCCACCATTGCCGTGCCCAATCCCGAAGACCCCAACGCCTTCAAGCTGGCCATGGAGCTGGCCAACCAGGTGGGGGCTGATGTGATATTCGGCACCGACCCGGACTGCGACCGGCTGGGCGTTGCGGTGCGGGATAAGTCGGGCCGGTTTCAGCTTTTGACGGGAAACCAAATTGGCTGTGTGCTTTTGCACTATATTCTCTCTACCCGCAAAAAGATGGGCACGCTGCCAAGTAACGGAGCTGCCTTAAAGTCCATCGTCACTACGGAACTGGCGAGGGCCATATGCCAGGATTTTGGCGTTGAGCTGTTTGATACGCTAACGGGCTTCAAGTTTATCGGAGAGATGATTCAGCAGTTTGAGGATACGGGAAGCCACACCTTCCTGTTCGGCTTTGAGGAAAGCTACGGTTATCTGTCCAGCACCTTCGTCAGGGACAAGGACGGAGTAAACGCTTCCCTCTTATTGGCAGAGGTGGCTGCCGCATGCAAGGCGGAAGGAATCACCCTGTACGACAGGGTACAGGATATTTTCAAGCAGTATGGATACTTCGTGGAGAAGGTGCTTTCCAAGACGCTTCCGGGAAAAGACGGGCTCGCCAAGATGCAGGAAATGATGGACGGGCTTCGTATGAATCCCCCCAGGGAGCTTGCCGGCATCCCCATATTGGCGCAGCGGGATTATCTGACCGGCATCCGGACGGATGCGGAAGGATACCGGACACCCATGGGCCTGCCGGAATCGGATGTGCTGTATTACGAGCTGCTGGGCGGCCACTGGGTATGCATCCGCCCAAGCGGCACAGAGCCCAAGATCAAGCTGTATGTGAACACCTGCGCCGGGGATGAGAAAATTTCACAGGCGCTCAATGATTCGCTCATTCAGGCTTCGGAAGCACTGCTTTCCTGACATGGTGGTACAAAATATCAGCCCCGCCTCTTCTAGGCGGGGCTGTCCATTTTAATCAATGGAACGGTTTTATCATACCAAATCATGCCATACCGATGCTTTTTGAGATCAGGCCTATCCTTGCGGCTCAGGGGTACACATGCGCCGCTTGTTCCGTCTGGAAGTCTCTGGTACAATGTATGAGGGAGGGATGAAAATGAAAAAAGCGCTGGCGCTGATGCTGGTGCTCCTTCTAGGCGGATTGGCCGTTATCTTCGGCGCGCTTTGGTACAGGTCAGACAGAATGAATTATCGGATGGATATTGTGAAGTATGCCGGGGAAGCGCAAGACGGCGGAGGTATTCTGGCCACATACGGGGAACAGACGACGCGCATATTGAACAGCAATGTGGAAAGATTGATCTGGGCGCTGACCATTGGTGAGAGTCAAAGGAAAATCCAGCTTGCCGACCGGGAATGCCCGGAGGAACATGTGACGCTTCGGTTTGGAGGAAGCCTCGTCATCACCGTATGGCCACTTTCTGCAGAGACGGACGAAGTATTCATCCGCTTCCGCAGGCCGGGAAAATCGCGGCAGTATACGCTGGAAGGATACAATACCATGGAGTGGCTGCACAAGATCATATCCCCGGAAGGGTATCGGGAACCCAACGAAATAGCAGAAGTACAATCATAAAAAGCAGCCCTGCCTTTACAAAAGGCGGGGCTGCACTTGAATCTGTCACTGTTTCGCTTTTCCTTCCAGGCTTTTCAGAAAAGACTTTAACATATCCCGAAGGGATGCGGCATCACCGGGAGAAAGGCCCGTGACGCAAAGCATTTGTTCCGGAACATGTACCGCCTCATTTCTTAATGCCAGGCCCCTCTCCGTCAGAAATACCTCCACGCTGCGCTCATCCGTTTTGCTGCGCCGCCTTTGTACAAAGCCTTTGGATTCCAGGCGCCGGACAAGGGGCGTCAAGGTACCGGAATCCAGGTATAGCATTTCGCCCAGTGACTTGATGGTTTGCCCATCCCTTTCCCATAAAGTAAGAAGCAGTATGTACTGGGTGTAGGTCAGCCCCATGGGAGACAACACCGGTTCATACTTGCGCAAAAGCTCCTTGGAGCAGGCGTACAGTGCAAAACAAAGCTGACTGTCAAGCCGCAGGGAATCCTCCATAGCGAAAACTCCTTTTACAGCAGTGCTTCAATTTGTTCCGCCAGATCCTCCGGCTTTGTTTTGGGGGAAAACCGTCGAATGACATTACCGTTTCTATCGATCAGGAATTTGGTGAAATTCCAGGGAATGACCTTGCGGCCTGCGTTCCGTTTTAAAAAGGCGTACAACGGATGGTTCTTGCGTCCATTGACCAGTATCTTGGAAAAGGTTTTAAACGTTACACCATAATTGATCTGGCAAAAGGATAAAATCTCCGCATCCGTGCCCGGCGCCTGATTCATGAACTGGTTGCATGGAAAATCCAAAATCTCAAACCCCCGGCTTTGATAGGCGTCATACAGTGATTGCAGCCCTTTGTACTGGGGCGTGAAGCCGCAGCCTGTGGCTGTATTCACCACCAGCAGCACCTTGCCTTTATAGTCGGAAAGAGGCACGTCCTGCCCCTTTGCGTCTTTCACATTGTAATCGTACAGCGTCACAAAAACACCTCCTTTATTTTTTACAATTCAATTGTACACAATTCAATTGTTCGTGTCAAGACATATTTGAAAGCCAAAGCTGTTATCAGGTATGCTGCGATTCAGGTTCTCCCGGGTGATTTCCCGCACACCGACCTGTTACTGTACAGAAAAGACGTTCATTGCAATTGTGTCCATCGTTTTTTTCCTTTGTATGATCTGTCATGATGGGATGAACTGCAGGTGTCTTCCCGGTCTGGCTGATGGAGCGTACATACTGCTTGGGCGTCATGCCATAGCATTTGTGAAAGGCCCGGTAAAACGTGCGGATGCACTCGAACCCCGTCATCAGGGATATCTCCAATTGCGTCAGGTCGCTTTGCGCAAGGAGCCTAGCCGCCCTGCGGCATCGCAGGCTGCCTAAATAATCAGAGAAGGAACATCCGAAATTGTCACGAAACAAGTGGGACAGGCGGCTGCGGCTGTACCCCAGATGACGGGCCAGCTTTTCCATGGAAAGGGAAGAATCGCTGTTTTCCTGCAGGTAGGCAAGCATATTGCGTATCAGCCCCGCCGGGGCTTTGACCGGCATGTCGGCAAGACCCACCCTATCCATCAAAATCCCCAGCAGAAGCTGGCTGAAGCCCCGTTTGGCCTCCATGCCCATTTGATCCCACGAACCATGCATCAGTGAAATCAAGGCAGCTATTTCGCCACCCCCGTCACGATAAACAGGGTCTGCAAACCGCTTGTTTACCAGCGTTTTTTCCAAAATGGCCACGAAGGAAACAGGGATAATGAAAACAATGACATCCGAAACACCATCCGTAAAATACCGGTGCACCGTATAGCCGGAAGTGACAAGAAGACTGCCCTTCGGAACATCATACCGCTGGCCGTCCAAAATAGCGCTCATCATCCCGTCCACCACATAGACTAGCTCGATGCTGGAATGAAAGTGGGGCATACAGCTATTGTTTCTGGAACGGAAACAGACAGTTTGATCCATGTCGTCCCGGAATTGCTCATATACCACGGGCATGACATCACCTCCATGAGCAGCACAATATGTCATAAAATCCATGATCTTTGGTCATGACAATTATAGCGCATATGCATTACAATGAACATAGTAAAATCGCCCTTTATGGCGGATATCGGAAAGGATATACCCAATGGAAAAAGTACGTGTCGGCATCATCGGCTGCGGCGGCATCGCCAACGGCAAGCACATGCCCAGCCTGAAAAAGGTTTCTCAGGTGGCTTTGGTGGCTTTTTGCGACATCCTTCCTGAACGCGCAAAAGAAGCGGCGCAAAAGTATGGCGAGCCCGGCGCCCAGGTATTCACCGATTACAGGGAAATGCTGAAGCTCAATCTGGATGTGGTTCATGTGCTTACGCCCAATTCAAGCCATGCCCCCATCACCGTAGCCGCGTTGGAATCCGGCAAGCACGTCATGTGCGAAAAGCCCATGGCCAAAAACACAAAAGAGGCCAGGCAAATGCTGGAGGCTGCAAGGCGTACAGGCAAGAAGCTGACCATCGGTTATCAAAACCGCTTCCGTCCCGACAGCCTTTACTTGAAAAAGTGCTGTGAAAACGGTGATTTGGGAAGTGTGTATTATGCCAGGGCCCTGGCCATCCGCCGCCGGGCCGTGCCCACCTGGGGCGTGTTCCTGGATGAGGAAAAGCAGGGCGGCGGCCCACTCATCGACATCGGCACCCATGCCCTGGACCTGACGCTATGGTGCATGGGCAATTATGAGCCGGCCATGGTGGTGGGCACCAAGTACCACGAGCTGGCGCCAAGGCCCAACTCCGCCAACGCCTGGGGCCCCTGGAACCCGGAGACGTTTACCGTGGAAGACGCGGCCTTTGGCTTTATCCGCATGAAAAACGGCGCTACCATCACCGTGGAAGCATCCTGGGCGCTGAACACCTTGTTCGTCCATGAAGCCAAGACCATGCTCTGCGGCACAAAGGGCGGCGCTGATATGCTGGGCGAAAAAGGTGCGCTGCGGCTAAACGGCGAAAAGTTCTCCCAGACGTATGTCACCATACCGGATCTGAACGCCGGCGGCGTGGCCTTCTATGACGGCAATTCCGTCTCTCCCGCCGACCTGGAAGCGAGGATGTGGATCGATCATGTGCTGGACGATACCAAGCCCCTGCTGGTCAAGCCCGAACAGGCACTGGTTGTGACGCAGATTCTGGATGCCATCTATGAATCCGCCACGACCGGCAAACCTGTTTATTTCGACTGATAGAAGGAGGAGCGTATGAAACTGCCCATTGCATATCAGGTTTACTCCGCCCGGGTTGAGGCGCAGGCCGATCTAAATGGCGTACTTGCAAAGATCAGGGCCTTGGGGTATGACGGCGTGGAGTTCGCCGGCTTTTACGGCCACACGGCGCAAGAAGTAAAAGCCATGCTCATCAAGCACGATTTGATCGCCATCTCCAGCCATGTGCCTATTGACATGATCCTGGAGGATATGTTCGGGGTCATTTCCTATCACAAAGCCATTGGCTGCGCCTATATCGCCATCCCCTTCCTGGATGAAAGCAGCCGACCCGGCGCTAAGGGCTTTGCCGCCATGCTCAAGACCATTTATCAATTCGGAAGGCTGTGCAGGGAGGCCGGCATCCAGCTTTTGTACCACAACCATGACTTTGAGTTTGAGACACTGTCGGGCCAGTATGGGCTGGACTTCCTTTACGAAGCCGTCCCCGCCGGCATCCTGCAAACCGAAATCGATACCTGCTGGGTAAAATACGCAGGCCTTGATCCCGCGGAATACGTACGCAAGTATGCGGGACGCTGCCCGGTGGTGCACCTGAAGGATTATGTGGGCCGCAGGGATGGCAAAACACCCTACGGTCTCATCGGTACCAATAAAGCCGCCGACGCGGACGTGGCCTTCACCTTCAAGCCTGTGGGTATGGGCTGCCAGGATATGCCCTCCATCGTGAACGCAGCCATAGAAAGCGGAGCGAAATGGCTGGTGGTGGAGCAGGACCTGTCCACGGAACGCCCGCCCCTGGAAGCCGCAAAGCTGAGCCGGGAGTACCTTGCATCCATCGGCCAGTAACCAGGGGCTCTGCCCCTGGACCCCGCCAAAGGGATACAACCCCTTTGGAATCCCATTTTCATATTCAATCAAAAGAGTCAGGCATCTACCGCCTGCCTCTTTCTTTTTTTTCCAGCTCATTTTATGCAATGTAAATTCGTGACGAGGAAAGCGGGCTGATACTTTAGACGCTCACTCCATGCATCATCCTGGGAATAGGAACGGACAGTATCTCCTGTGTCTTTTACATAAGAATCGACAAAGAGCAAAAAGAACTCCACATGCTCATACCCCGTCAGCCATTTACAGGTCACAACGTCACACCATACCGCCGCTTCGCTGTACAAGTTCGAAATCTTCAAATCACAAGCGAATGCCGCATTATCACATAAAATACGGAACTCAAGCACATGCCAATTCTGAAATGGGGTTTCCAAAGGGGTTATATCCCTTTGGCGGGGTCCAGGGGCGGAGTCCCTGGTTTCCGGATCATGCAATACTGTAAAAGGTCAAAAGGCGTTTGTATGGTGGTATGCAGTTCAAAGCCGTAATGCTGGTACATGGGCAGGTTCTTTTCATTGTGTGTTTCCAGGGAGACCAGCAAACCCTTTTGATCGGCATAACGGAGCACAGGCTCCATCACCTTGTGGGCTATGCCGGTGCCACGGGCCGCGGGGCGCACGGCAAAGTAGATGATATGCATGTAGCGCTTGGCAGGCAGCTCCTTCGTCCAGGCGGCGTTCAAATAGCGCCTGGCCTTTAAAAACTGCCCCAGCGTTTTCAGGGAAATATCATCCTTGATCAGCGTTACATTGGTTTTTAAGGCATAAAACGTTTCGACGGAAAGGAACTTCAAGTGATTATAGGGCTGGGAATCGTCGTCGGCAATGATCAGGCCTCTGACGTCTTCGCTGTCGGCAAAGGCGTCGTCGTTTTCCAAAAGCTCGCCGGCGTCACAGGCAAAGACTTCCGGCAGCGCCTTTTCACGCAAATGCTCCTTGGGGATAAGCTTTCTGTACAACGGGTCATCCCTAAAGCATTCCAGCAAGATGCGGACCACCTTGGGTGCGTCCGCCCGGGTTAAGTGATACAGCGAATCGATGTTCATCATCGCATCACCTGATTATCCTATATGGAGAATATGAGTCCTAATCCTCCTGGGGGGTCAAAAGAGGCCGCAGCCTGCGGAGCGCCTTTTTAATCAGCGGCTCCAATTCTTCCAGCGCGGCCGTCTCTTCCCGCACCGTTTTGTCCAGCCGGGACAGTGCTTCCTGTTCCAGCCGCGCAATTTCCCGCACCTCCAATGTGAGGTCCGGTTTTTTCGTTTTGCATTTTTCCCGAAGCGTATGTATCAATTCATACAGATTGAGATGCCCCAGAACCCGTCCCGTGCCCCATAAAAGCTTCTCCTCCGGCTGACCTAAAACATACGCGGTAAAGTAATCGTACACATTCCTGTCAAAATCGGCGGCATAGCAATTGTTGTCGATGTGGCCAAGGCTCACTGCCGCTCCCTTTACATCACCGGCGTGAAGCTGCCATACAGCCTTGTGCAGCATGGTAAGGCTGTGCTGGTCATGTTCGTGGGGAAAGATAGACACATCATGCCAGGTAAGACGGACAAAATGATCTTCCATGTAGCGGAAAACGGCCAGAAGCTGCCGCCGTGCTTCCCCGCAGGCGGCGTACAGCTCATGAGCCTCCAGGCTGCCATCCGCAAGTTTGAGGGCATACAGGCGGTTGATCTCCTCCGTCAGTTCATACAGCTCCTCCGCCTTTTCCGTAACTTTTTGCAGTGCGCCCCGGAAAGCGCCTTCCATTCGGGGGGGAAGACGCTGGCAGGTAAGCGTTTCCGATATGGCATTCAGACGCACGGCAAAGTCCAGAGGCGGCAGGCATAGCTGGTCAAAAGCCAGCATCAACCGCCCGTAGAGAACATGGTGGTAATGGAATACCGCCTCGTCATAAGCGTCGTCGTTGTCGAACTGGGAATGATACCTGGTCTCCATAAACGTGCCGCCGCCAAACTCGTTGACAAGGGCCGGGATGCCGGCAATGGACATGGAAAAGTCATCCGACCAGGTTTGCGTGGGGCTTATCACGCCGGATCCCTTGAGATAGACGGCGCGGACCTTTTGGGGCAACGCCTTCATCTGCCGTTTTAAAAAGCCCTTCATTTCATAGGCGCTGCGGATGAAGTGCTTCTTTCCATGGGCGTGGGCGGGAAGCTCCAGGTTGATGTTCACCACAGCCTTTCCGGCCCATTCCGGATGAAGGCGGAACACCTGATTGTACGCCCCTACGGACCAATCATACCTGGTATTGACTGCTCCCCATTCCTCGGCTGCCATGGCACAGAAAACAAGCGTCTTGCGCGGCTTGTACCCGCTTTCCAGCACCGTGCGAGCCAGCCCAAGCATGAGCGCCACGGCGGTATTGTCGTCCTGAAAACCAGAAAAGTAGGAATCGTAGTGGGCAGACAATATCACCAGCGAATCTTTTTCCACACCTTCCAGCAAGCCTACGATGTTGTGGGAAAATGTATTCTCCGTCACAGTGGACTCCGCGTCCAGCTCCACTAAGGCGCTTTCCCCAAAGGTAAGATCCAGGGCAGCCATGAGGTTTTTTGCGTCCCGCTGGGACATGGAAAGCGCGGGGGCCTCCTTGGGTCCGCAGATGTCCTGGGCGTTAAGCGTCTTTAAGCTCTCTTCGCCGTAGCCGCTGCGCTGCACCGCCAGCACCGCCGCCGCGCCGTGCAGATAGGCCTGGTAGGCGGGATAATTGATCCACCATTCGTCCCGCTGGTTGATGGTGACCAATACCAGCTTGCCGCGTACATCCAGCTTTTGCAGCTCCCGTGCGGTTCCCTGCCCGGCGTTCACCAACGTATACTGCTTTCTGCCCCCGGTATGCAGTTCCGTTTGATAGCCGCCCAGCTCACAAGCCTGCTCCTGACCCGTTTTGTCCCGGTAGAATAGCCGGGCACGTGTAAAATCCCAGCCGTCCACCGAAAACCTTTCCTTCTTGGGATCAAGACCGATGCGGGCCATCTCCTCAAAGAGCATATCGCCTGTTTCCGCTTCGGCTTTTGATCCCGCAGTGCGGTAACCGAGTACAGGATTGGTGCGGAATTCCTCCATCCGCCTGGCCAGCCGGTAGGCATAGCCTACGTCCAGGCATCTGGAAAAATGCTGCCATTGCGGTTCCAAAGGCAAAATAGCACGGCGCTTTTTGGCCATAAGGAAAGTCCTCCTTTCCCGGGGGGAATCGGTCAGGAGCGGTTGCATTCCTGTGATGTCAGACTATGGT
>JAEZLW010000025.1 GCA_023415145.1 Bacillota bacterium
TGATAACTTCAACACTATCCAAAAGCTCTAATGCGCCGATGACGGTTTCGGATTGCCAAAGAGCCGCGAGAGATTTTTCTTGCCCGCCAAGTCGAGGTAGCGACGCGTAGCAGCGCTACGTGGAGCGGACGAGACAACGCGGGCGAGGAAAAGATCCGCGGATATTGGCAAGATGGAACCGGATGAGGTGCACATCACTGGAACACCGCCTCCGGCTCGGTACCTTCATACACCAACTGCTGCTCTCTGGGCCTGCGCCAGTTCATAAGCGTTACCCGGCCCATGAGGGGATCACTGACCAGCAGCTCCTCTCCCCGGATACTGAGGGTGCCTGGCAGCCCGAAGCTGTCCGACCGCCACACCGCCTTTTTCTGCCGGAGAGATACCTGCGCCAGCATCCCTACAGACCCGGCCAGCACTGTGCCGTCAGGCATCGGCTGCAGCGCGCCGGGCAGTCCCGGCAGCGACAGCACTTCCTCCATGACGGACCTGTTCCCCGCAACAAAGCCCAGCATTGTTTGCACCTCTCCGTCCTCCACGGCGCACAGCACCGCCAGGCCGCCTTCCACAAATACCGCCTGGCATGCGATTCCCGGCACGGGAATTCGCCGGAACAGGTTCAGCGTCGGTGCATGGAAAAGCAATACCTCCCCTGCCGCTCCGCCTGCCACCGCTACCAGTTTCCCGGTGGGATGCACCTGAACGCTGCGTGGATACACGCCCGCATCATTGCCGTACAAAAGCTCTCCTGTGGCCAAGGCTACTGTATGCAAGCTGTCTGCCTCGCCGCTTAACAGGTACAGCCATCCCCCCTCGGGGGAAGGCTGCATGCATTCCAATCCCGGCGGTGCGGGAAATTCCCCCTCCGCCTTCCAATCCCCTTCCCAATGCGCGAACCGCTGTACCACGGACCGCTTTTTGCAGGCGCAAAAAAACTGCGCCCCCGCGGGACATGGCGCGTGCGGCCAGGTAAGGGCGCAGGGAACCCGCCGGAAATTATCCCGGCTCCACAAAAAAAGACCCAGTTCCCCATCGGCAATCCAAATGACCGGTTGCATGAGCCGCGCCCCTTCATCTCCCCGCCAGGGTCTTATGCTGCATTTTATGAGAGGAGGGGCTTCGGGGTGCGAAAAGGAAACAGCGCCAGAATATTATAGAAGGATTTAAAGGATTTCAATGCCTATCCGAAGAAATTTTCCACGTTTATATTATAGAACCCGGAGGTTCATATGTTCATTTATAAAATGAAAGGTACCTGCGCCAGGCAAATTCAATTGGAAATCACCGACGGTATTATTACCGCCTGTTCCTTTTCAGGCGGCTGCTCGGGCAACAGCCAGGGTCTGAGCCGGATGGTCATCGGCCAAAACGCAATGGAGGTATCCCAGCGGCTTATGAACATTGCCTGTCAAGGCAATACCTCCTGCCCTGATCAATTGGCCAAAGCCATCCTTGCCTACAAAGAGTAGCCTCTGCCGGGAGGTTTTCCGTGAGCATTGCAATTCACAACATTGGCGGCTTTATGATCAACAATTATGTATTGGATACACCGCTTGGCCTCATCGCCATAGATACAGGGTTTCCAGGCGGTGAAAAGTGCTTTTTGCATAGGCTGGATAGGCTCGGCGGCGTCCAAAAGCTCCGCTATATCTTTTTAACCCATGCCCATGATGACCACGCCGGTTTTTTACAAGCGCTTTTAAACCTGGCTGACCATGCCCAAGTGGTGTTGCATCCTCTCGCTGTGCCCCGCCTAAAGACGGGACGGAATGAGGAGCCGCCTGGCGCCGGATATGCTACCCGCCTGGCAGCGCTATTTTCTCTGGTCAAGAAAGACTTTGGCTTTCCTCCGGCAGACGTTGCTGACCGGGCCGTATTGGTATCACCTCCCGACGGCGGTTTTTTTAAAAGCCTGGGCCTGCCAATTGAAATTCTGTTCCTGAAAGGCCATACGCCAGATTCCATTGGTCTGTACTTGCCGGAAACGGGTGACCTGTTCTGCGGTGACGCGGCCATGAACCTTGTGCTGAGTCTTGGGCATCATACCATTTGGATCGAGGATGTACCGGCCTTTTCTCGATCATGGGATGCAATGCTGTCGCTAAATCCCATACGCATTCTGCCCGCTCATGGGAAACCATTCCCGCCAACGGACCTTCAAAAATACCGCCGCTTTATGGATGGGCGTAGCCTGATCGTTCCAAAAAAGCAGTAAGCCGCGCAGCGCTTTTCATTCCGGCAGGATTATGTTACAATAAAAGGCGGTAAGTCACTAATCAAAGGAGCCATTCGTTTTGTCAGATACCAATATAACAACCTTTTCCCAGTTGGATTTGAGCGCAGAAATTCAGAAGGCCGTGGAAAAAATGGGCTTCACCGAGGTCACCCCGGTGCAGCAAAAAACCATTCCCGTCATGATGGCCGGGCAGGATATCATCGCCATAGCCCCTACCGGAACGGGCAAGACGGCCGCCTTTGGCATTCCCATGCTGGAATACATAAGCCTTACCGACCAGCGAATCCAGGAGGTGGTGCTTTGCCCCACCCGGGAGCTGGCTTTGCAGATCGGGGAAGAGCTTACAAGCCTGGCCGCCTTCATTCCGGAGGTGCGCATCGCCGTACTGTATGGCGGGCAGCCCATCGCCAAGCAAATGACACAGCTAAAGCGCAAGCCGCAAATCATCATCGCAACACCGGGGCGCATTCTGGACCACATACACAGGGGAACCGTAAAGCTTACCCATGTGCACACCATGGTACTGGACGAAGCCGATGAAATGCTGAAAATGGGCTTTGTCAAGGATGTGACCAAAATCATTGAGGCCGCGCCGGTGAACCGGCAGTTGGTGATGTTCTCCGCCACCACCAACCAGGATGTGATGACCATCGCCTGGAAGTTCCAGCACGACGCGGTGGAGATTGTAATTCCCGCCACAAAGGAAAACCGGCCTCAGATTACCCAATACGTTATTGCCAGCCAGCGGGAGAAGAAATACGACCACCTTCTATATCTGCTGGACGCGGATGTGTACCACCGGATCATGATCTTCTGCAACACCAAGGACATGACCCAGCGCCTTTCAACCCGGCTTCAAAAGGCAGGGTACAGCGCCGACTGCATCCACGGCGACATCAAGCAAAGCCAGCGCAACGCGGTGATGCAATCCTTCCGCAAGGGCAAGTTTGAAATTCTCGTTGCGACCGACGTGGCGGCCCGGGGCATCGATGTGGATGACGTGGAAGCCGTGATCAACTACGACCTGCCCAATGAAAACGAATATTACCTCCACCGCATCGGCCGCACCGGCCGGGCCAAAAAGCATGGCGTTTCCTTTTCCCTGGTGCCCTTTGCCGACAGCGTCCGTATGGATGAGATATTGAAGTACCTCATCGCCAAGCCCATTCCCCTGCGCTTTGACGAAATGGGAACCCTGGTGGGAGAAGACGGAGAGCCGTTCTTTGATAACATGTAGCTTTTTTCTTATACCACATACAATATACGCATATCCCCCAGGTATCTTTGGATTTCCTCCCGCAAAAAGGCCTCACCCGCTTTTCGGATATCATCTTTGTAACAGTATTTCCCCCGGCCCCTTCCTGTCATCAGGGAGGGGTCGTATAGTTCCGGCGAACGGGGAAAGGCCTCATTGTTTATGGCCCTGTGCACAAAGCTGTAGGTCATAAAGATGACTTCAATGAACAGTGATTTTTTAGCTTTTGCGGACAAGCCCTCCGCCAGTTGGGAAAGAAGTTCCCGGTACTTTTGTTGCCAATCCCCAACAAGAATCACAGGAGCAATCAAAAGCCCAGCCGGGTATCCCGCATCACAGATTGCGTTTAGCGCCCGGATCCGGTCAAAAAGGGGCGAAGTGCCCAATTCGATTTTCGAGATGATCTCCTGGGGATTGACGCTCATTCTGATTATGGTTCTTCCTTTATGATCAAGGGGCAAAATCGGCTCAACCATGTCAAACTTGGTGGGAAAGGTCAAATATCCCCGTTCCGCCCTGGCAAAGGTCTCAATGGTCCAGGGCAGATTTTCCGTCACGGTGTTTTCCAATACAAGATCACTGTTGCTGCCGATTTCAAACGTGAGGTCCTTGCCGGCTTCACGGGCTGTTTTGAGCAGTTTTTCCATCATCTGCTCCCTGTTGACAAACACCCGCAAGTAAGAGCATTTGTTGTAGTTGCATACCAGATAACAGTACAGGCACATGGCGCTGCACCCTGAGGAGGTGTAGGGCACCAGGTAATCGGATACCTTGTGGTTTTCCACATACTTGTGGGTTTTGCGCACACCCACGATAAGGTGCTGCTTCATGCGGCCGAACTCCTTGTTTTCCTGCTGGCGCATGCTGGGAATGTTGTTGTGGCTGTCTATTGGCACCCATGAAACATGCTGGTATTTCGCCTTTAAAAATTCCCCCAACGGGTACGATAATGCATCCGGTTCATAATAAACGGCGTCAGGAAACACTTTTTTCACCTCCACGATAGTATGAAGGACTTGCAAGCCCGCTATTCTAGGCGGCCATACCATCCGAAATTTCAATATCATGATGGTTACGTTTATGCCTTCGCAAAATAAAAGCCTGTCACATTCCCGCTTCGGGAAATGCACAGGCCATATAACTATACTCATTCAAATATGGGGTTCCCAAAGGGGCTTGTTCCGGCTGGCTCAATCGGCGCGCTGGTTCGCTGCCGCTCCCTTCGCTTGTTTCGCCAGCTTCCTCCGCCTCGCCCATTTCCGCCACTGGCGGGGGCGAGGCTCCGGAACCTTTGGCGGGGTCCAGGGG
>JAEZLW010000049.1 GCA_023415145.1 Bacillota bacterium
TTCCCGACATCACACGCCGCGACAGGGTGGATTACGCATGGGATCAGGTCCGCTTCATCGTGAAGAAGGTGTATGTATATGTGCTTGCAGGCGTGGCCATCGGCGCGGTGATCCACAATTGGATTCCTGAAAGCTGGATTCAGAACATACTGGGAGAGGGCAATCCCTTCTCTGTCCTCCTTGCCACGCTGGTGGGCGTACCCATGTATGCCGATATTTTCGGTACCATTCCCATTGCGGAGGCCTTGTATGCAAAGGGCGTAGGCCTTGGCACCATTCTTTCCTTTATGATGGCCGTCACCGCCCTTTCGCTGCCCTCCATCATCCTGCTGCGGCGGGCCGTGAAGCCCAAACTGCTGGCACTGTTTGTGGGCATCGTGACAGTAGGGATCATCCTGATCGGATACCTGTTTAATGCGTTTCAATATTTGCTAATGTAGGAGGAAATCATTATGGCAAAGAATTGGTATCCAGTCGTTGATTATTTGGAATGCATCGAATGCGGCACTTGCGTTGAAAAATGCCCCCACGGTGTCTATGACACGGCCAAGGTGCCGATTCCCCTGGTAATCCAACCTGACGAATGCATTGATCACTGCCATGGCTGCGGCAACCGCTGCCCGGCAGGAGCCATTACGTATGTGGGAGATGATACCGGCTGGAAGCCGCCGCATGGCAGGCAGGAGGAGAGCAGGGCCTGCTGTGGCACTGACTGCTGTGAGGGAGGCGGCTGCTGTTCGTGAGTACAAAAGCATGGGTGAAGATTGTTGTCCCTGTGTGTATCCTGCTTGCTGTGGCGGGAATATGGCTCCTGAAAAATGCAGACAAGGAACCGGAACAGGCAAGGCTTGCTTCCCACGAAGACTTTGTTCTGGAGGCTGCCAGCATTGATCTTGAAAAGCTGACTGCTCATGGCCTGCCCATTATCATCGACTTTGGAGCGGATTCCTGCATCCCCTGCAAGGAAATGGCACCGGTGCTCAAAACGCTCAATGAAAGGCTGCAGGGATTGGCCATTATCAAGTTCGTGGATGTATGGAAATTCGGCGAGGCGGCCAAAGGTTTTCCTGTGCAGGTTATCCCGACGCAAGTGTTTTTTACAGCGGAGGGTAAGCCTTATGTGCCTGGAGAGGAAGTGGACATAGCGTTCACTGCGTACAACTACCGTGAAACTGGGGAACGCGCGTTTACCGTTCATCAGGGAGGCTTGACGGAGGAACAGATGCTTGTGATACTTGCCGATATGGGGGTAAAGCAATGACGGAGCTTTTGGATGGGATATCGAAGCTGTTGACCGATAGCGGCTGGCTGGCTCCTTTGCTGGCATTGGCGGCTGGAATCGTCACATCCTTCACGCCCTGCGCGCTGTCCGGCATCCCGCTTGTCATCGGCTATGTGGGCGGAACGGACCGGCAGGATTTTAAAAGATCATTCCGGCTCTCCGTTACCTTCGCTTTGGGCGCGGCAGTTACCTTTACGGTGCTTGGCGTGGCTGCGTCGCTGGCCGGACGGCTGGTGGGCACATCCTCTTCCTGGTGGTACATTGCTCTGGGGGTGCTGATGGTGTTGATGGCATTGCAAACATGGGGCATTTTTGAAATCATTCCATCCAGCTATCTTCTGTCCAGGAATACAAAGCGCGGTTATGCCGGGGCTTTCATTGCGGGCATACTGGGCGGTGTATTTTCTTCTCCCTGTTCCACCCCTGTGCTTGTCGCTCTTCTTTCCATCGTGGCGGGGAAGGGCAGCATTCTTTGGGGAATTTTGCTTCTTTTGCTGTATTCCATCGGCCATGGCATTCTTGCCGTAGCGGCAGGGACTTCTGTAGGATTTGTACAGAAGTTGACCGGGAGCGGGAAATACGGCAGGCTCAGTGTCGCACTGAAGACTGTAATGGGCGCGCTGATACTGATGATGGGTTTTTACATGTTCTACCTTGGTTTTTAGCATATTGAAGATAAAGGAGAGGATAACATGGCATTTTTTAAGTTTGGTAAAGCAAAAGAGACTTCCTGCTGCGAAGGCGTAAAGCAGGATGGCAAGGCAACATGTGCCTGCGGCGGCGAATGCGGCGAAAACGACGCAAAGAGCTTAAGGTTCATTGTGCTGGGGGCCTGCTGCGACAAAAGCCGCAAGACGTTTGAAAACGTGCGGCAGGCCGTGAAGGAAATGGGCTTTGAAGATGAAGTAATGAATATTGGCGACGCGCTGGAGATTGCCAAATACGGCGTGATGCAGACACCTGCCCTCATCGTGGTCAGCAAGGTGGTGTCCTTTGGCAAACTGCTAACGGTGGAGGATGTGAAAAAAATATTCACCAAGCTGGAGGTGAAGTGATATGGCCGAGAATAAAACGCAGTCCATCGGCTTATTTGAAAAATATCTCACCGTGTGGGTCATTTTGTGCATGGCTGCCGGAGTGCTCATCGGGCAGTTCCTGCCAGGGTTCCCCGCGTTTCTGGGGCAGTTTGAGTATGCCAACGTGTCCATTCCAATTGCCATATTGATCTGGCTGATGATCTATCCTATGATGTTGAAGGTGGATTTTCAAAGCATCCGCAATGTGGGCAAGAACCCCAAAGGGCTGTATGTCACATGGGCCGCCAACTGGCTCATCAAGCCCTTTACAATGTTCTTTATTGCCTGGCTGTTCTTCTATGTAATCTTCAAAGGGCTGATCCCCCCTGATCTTGCGAAGGATTATCTGGCGGGAGCCATCCTTTTGGGGGCGGCGCCATGCACGGCCATGGTGTTTGTGTGGAGCCATCTCACCCGCGGCAATGCGGCATATACTGTGGTGCAGGTAGCCACCAACGATCTGATCATCCTGGTGGCGTTTACCCCGATAGTAGCGTTTTTGCTGGGTGTGGGCGGCGTTACGATCCCCTGGGATACGCTGATTCTGTCGGTGGTGCTGTTTGTGGTGATTCCGCTTGCGGGCGGCATCATCACCCGCAATGTTCTTGTGAAGAAGCGGGGGATGGATTACTTCCAGAACACATTCATCCCAAAGTTCAACCATGTGACCGTGGCTGGGTTGCTTTTGACGCTGGTGATCATCTTCTCCTTCCAGGGGAAAGTGATTCTGGACAATCCGGTGCACATAGTGCTGATTGCCGTGCCGCTCATATTGCAGACATTTCTGATTTTCTTTATCGCCTATCTGATAAGCCGCCTTTTGAAGTTGCCTCACGATGTGGCCGCCCCGGCCGGCATGATCGGGGCATCCAACTTCTTTGAGCTGGCTGTGGCCGTGGCGATTTCCCTGTTCGGTACTTCCTCCCCCGCTGCGCTGGCGACGGTGGTGGGCGTGCTGGTGGAGGTGCCTGTGATGTTGATGCTTGTAAAAATTGCCAACCGCACCAAAAGGTGGTTTCCGGCCTGACATTGGAAAGGAAGGATCGTTCGATGGATAAAAAGGAATTGCTGCGCGGTGTCATCCGCAAAAATTATGCAAAGGTGGCCCGGGGGAGCGCCAAAGGCTGCTGCGGCGGCGGATGCAGCTGCGGCGGTGTGCCGGTTTCTGCCGGGGAAGCTGCTCAAAGGATAGGCTACACCCAAAACGACCTGGATGGCGTTCCGGAAGGAGCCAACATGGGGCTTGGTTGCGGCAATCCGCTGGCCATTGCTTCTCTCAGGGAAGGAGAAACGGTTCTGGATCTGGGCTGCGGCGGCGGGTTCGACTGCTTCCTGGCAAGACTTCGGGTAGGAGAAAGCGGCCATGTGATCGGTGTGGATATGACGCCCGATATGATTGCCCTGGCTCGTGGCAATGGCGAAAAAAGCGGGTACAATAATGTTGAGTTCCGGCTGGGGGAGATAGAGCATTTGCCTGTTGCTGACGGGACGGTGGATGTGATCCTCTCCAACTGTGTCATCAACCTGGCCATTGACAAGCGTCAGGTCTACCGGGATGCCTATCGGGTGTTAAAGCCCGGCGGCAGGCTCTCCATCTCCGATGTGGTGGCGGAAAAGGCTTTGCCGGAGAGGATGAAAAACGATGCATCGCTGGTATCCGGCTGCATCGGCGGCGCGGAGCTTGCGGAGAACATCCGCACCATGCTCCTTGAAACTGGATTTGTAGACATCGCTTTGAAACCCAGGGAACAGAGCCGGGAAATCATCCGTTCCTGGGGCTTTGAAGGAAATCTGGAGGATTATGTTGCCTCTTATGAGATACAGGCGAGGAAGCAGAAAGAGGCATAGGATGATTGAAGGAGGTACACAACATGTTGCCAAAAGTAGCTTTTGTATGCGTTCACAACTATTGTCGCAGCCAGATTGCCGAGGCTTTAAGCCGCCATCTGGCAGCCGATGTGTTTGAAAGCTATTCCGGCGGAACGGAAACGAAGGATAAGATCAATCCTGACGCCGTACGGCTGATGAAGCAGCTTTATGATATTGATATGGAAAAGACGCAGCGCCCCAAGCTGCTATCACAAATCCCGCCGGTGGATATCGTTGTGACCATGGGATGCAACGTGTCCTGCCCGTTTTTGCCCTGCAAACATATGGAGGATTGGGGACTTGACGACCCCACGGGCAAAAGTGATGAAGAATTCATAAAGGTTATCAAGGTGATAGAAGGCAAGGTGCTCAGCCTGAAGCAGCGGATACAGGATGGTACGGTTTACAGCGAGGAGTTGTTTGCGTAAATCCGATACGGGCAATAAAAAGGCGGCGCGGGTCACTCCCGCTCCGCCGATTTTTTCTGAATATACGCTTCCAGTATCCCGGCGGCGCTTTCCACCAGGTCTGCACAGGGCCGGGATTGATAGTATTGCGGCGTTCTTTCTTCCGGAAGGGGATTGCCCGCGCCATCCAGGTTCAGAAGCTCCCGGCAGATAAAGGAGTCATTCTCCTGCTTAAATGCATTCACCAGCGACTGTGTGAGCTGGTAATGCTCCATTTTTGTTTGTGTATCCGTTGGGCTGGTATAGCCGTATTTCATGCCGGCCACCATGGCCATGCCGCTTACAGCGCCGCATACTTCCCTTAGCCTGCCGATGCCGCCGCCAAAGGAGGAGGACAGCTTCAGCGCCGTTTCCATGTCCATGCCGGTTTCATCGCAAAAAGCGGCAAACACGGCCTGCGCGCAGTTGTATCCCTGTTCAAACAATTCCCTGGCCTTTTTTGCATGGCTCTCCATGGTGTTTTCCTCATTTCCGTATAGCGTGTCCAATCATCTATTTCACTGTTTTATTGTACCGGGTTTCCCGGCTGTGTCAATAGACATTTCCATGGCTGGCTGTTACAAGCATATATTTTCAGGTGAAACGATACGGAGTGTGTTATCTTTGGGCATCCAACGTCACTGTGCTTTTCGTTCGAGGAGCCGAGTTCGTAAACAACTGAGCTTGTATGAATCAAATATTGTTGGCAAACGGCGTTCCCAGCGTGGTCAATTCTTTTGTAAGCCCTTCCCATAGGGCAAAGGAGGCCGGGACTGTTTCACATTCGCCGCCAAGTCTAAGAACCTCTTTCAGTCTTGATGCACAGTTGCCGGGCTGAACCTCGAATTTTTCCAGGTATTCATTCGTTCGCTTCCGGCTGGGGAAATAGGTGCTGTTCATGGCAAACAATGCCTGCAGAAAGTGGTCCAATGCGATGTCCAGCGCAAAGTGATAGAAAAGCGCATCACGCCGCATCACAGCGCGGCAAAGATCCTCCGTATCGTGAAGCTTCTTTATATGATAGGCTGTCAGTGTTTCGCGAAGTTCTTTGGGATATGAAGTCAGACGTCTTTTCAGGCCTGATAAAAAGCCGTTCTTGTCAAACAGCGCGGTCATGTTCTTCAGCATGGCCAGGCGGCCCACGGGATAATAATAGTTATCCAGTTTGTCCGGCTGCTTGCCGCTTAGGATGGACTCCACATCCGCAAGCGTTTCCTCCACAGTAAAGTACATCAGCCAGGTTTCCACGCCATTGAGCGATGCAAAGTCACCGCTACCCCAACGGCCGCCTTGAAATACGTTTATTTTGCACTCTTCAATCATTCCGTTCAGTTCGTCAAGAACCGCCTGCCGCGTGTCAAGGCTGGGTATCTCGTCGCAATAGATGAACAGGTCGATGTCTGCCTCGCCCTTTTTAGGAAGAGGCGATTTGCTGCCGCTTAGGCCTATTGACTGCACCGAAAGCAGCCCTGAAACGCGGGATACAAGAATATCCAGGATTTCTTCTGTAGTATATGCCATAACGAATCTCCTTTGCTGCCATGCAAGTGCCTTGTTTTATTCGCTTTGTATGACTGTTTTCCTTTTCCGGGATTGCAAAAAGAATCTGATTATGGTATAAATGCAGCGGTTGGAGTTGGGTAAAAGAAGCCTTATGGAAGGAAACTGTTGGCATGGAACTGCACGATAGCATATTCCTTTGGAGCACGCATCCGCGTTTTGATGAAAGGACGAGGGATGAAGTGAAGGCTTCCTGTCTAGATGCTCAGGAGGCATTGAGCCGTTTTGGCCGGGAGCTGTCCTTTGGCACGGGCGGGCTTCGGGGGATCATTGGGGCGGGTACGAACCGCATGAACCGCTATACGGTGGCCAAGGCCACGCAAGGGCTTGCTGAATATTTGCTGTTGCAAAACGCCTGCAGTGTGGCCATTGCGTATGATTCCAGAATCGGCTCCAGGGAATTTGCCGCCGTGGCAGCGGGGGTGCTGAGCCATAATGGTTTGCAGGTCTATGTGTACGACAGGCTGATGCCCACGCCCATGCTGTCCTTTGCTGTGCGAGAGCTGCACTGTGATGCCGGCATTGTAATCACAGCCAGCCACAACCCTTCGGAATACAATGGCTACAAGGTATATGGGGCGGATGGCTGCCAAATTACCGACGAGGCAGCGTCAAATATTTTACAAGCGATTGATCGTGTATGCTATGAAAGCCTTGAATGGCTGGAGGAAGAAAAGGCCAGGGCAGTTGGCCTTTGGCTTGATGTGCCGCATAATGTGATTGATGCGTATATCGAAAGAACGCTATCGTGCAGGAATGGTGCTTTGGTTCATCCTATCAAGCTGGTTTATACGCCGCTGCATGGTACAGGCCGTGAACCTGTCCGCGAGGTATTTGCCCGGATGGAGGGCATAAATTGCATTGATGTGACCGCCCAATGCGTGCCGGACGGGCATTTTCCCACCTGCAAAAAGCCTAACCCGGAGCTTGCCGAAGCGCTGGCGCTGGGGTTGAATACCGCCCGCCGGGTAGGTGCGGATGTACTGATTGCCACTGATCCCGACTGCGACCGGGTTGGCGTGGCCGCAAAGGATGGCTCCGGAGAGTACCGCATTCTTTCGGGAAACGAAGTGGGCCTTCTTCTTCTGGAGCATATATTGAAATCCCGCAAGGCGGCGGGCTCATTGCCCAAGGATGGTATTGTGATAAAAACCATTGTTACCTCCGACCTGGCTTTTGCGATTGCCAAGGCTTATGAAACTCGGGTGAAGGAGGTGCTCACCGGGTTCAAGTACATTGGCGAAGCCATAGGCCGCCTGGAATTGGCTGGACAGGAAAACCGATTCATCTTCGGTTTTGAAGAAAGCTGCGGGTACCTGGCGGGCACCCATGTAAGGGATAAGGATGGCGTGATGGCTGCCATGCTGGTGGCAGAAATGGCTCAGGCCGCCAAAGCAGCAGGTCTGACGCTGTGGGATAAGGTACTTCAAATGTATGATGCCTATGGCATCATGGCAAATAAGCTTTTGAACTTTGACATACAGGGAGCAGACCCCATGAAGGTGATGGGGCAAACGATGGAGCGGCTTAGAACTGATCCTCCAAAACGATTGGGGGAATCGTCCATCACAGTTATCCGGGATTATTTGCCGGGGCTTGACGGTCTTCCGTCCAGCGATGTGCTAACGTTTGAAAACGCAGAAGGATGCAAAGCCATCGTCCGTCCTTCCGGTACGGAGCCCAAGGTGAAGGTGTACCTTTCCGTACGGCAGGATAGTGCGGCAAAGGCTGGGCAATTGATGGAAATGATGATGTGCCAAATCCCTTCATGGATGTCTTGAAAGGCAATGATTTTCGGCTGTGAAGGCCGTTATTGGGGGCAGTATGATATATTATCAGGACGAATTTGCGCTAATCCGTTCCATGGAGGAAAGCGATGTCACGCTGATGGAGGAAGGGTTTAGGCTTCAAGGATGGAATAAACCGGCCACACTGTTTGCTTCCTACTTAAGCCAGCAGCAGGCAGGATCACGGCTTGTCTTCTTGGCTTTTTCAGGGGATGCATTTGCTGGCTATGTTACGCTTTTGAACGAAGCCGAATCTGGTCCGTTCGCAGGAAAGGGAATCCCTGAAATCAGCGATTTCAATGTGCTGATGAAATTTCAAAAGCGGGGCATCGGCAGCCTGTTGATGAATGCGGCTGAAAAAGCAGCCTTCTCCTTAAGCGACACCGTGTCTCTTGGCGTGGGGCTTCACGCCGGCTATGGCACGGCTCAGCGGATGTATGTGAAAAGGGGCTACATTCCCGATGGCTCAGGTGTCTGGTATCAGGATCATCCGCTGAATCCTTACGGGGAGTGCAAAAACGATGATGATCTGGTGCTGTATCTATCCAAAAAGAATCTCCGGCAATGAATTGTACCATTTGGGTGTATTGATCCGGGAAGGCATGGCCTTTCCGGATTTTCTGCCTCTATATGCGGCTTATGGACAATTGGTAAACAAACCGTGAACACTGGGCAAGCTGCATTGACAAGGGAATGACTATCGTAGTAGTATAACCTTAAAAATATGACTATTGGGATAGTCAAATCAAGGAGGAAACCATGAAAAAAATGGTGACGATCATGCTGGTGTTTGTTCTTTGCATGACCATGCTTCTGCCGGCCCAGGCAGCAACAGCCGATGCTACGATCACCACGCCTGACGGGGAGGGGTTTGTTTCCATTGCGGCAGCGGGAGAGACCTTGTACCTTTTGTCAGCCACAGGCCTGTACACATGGCAGACAGGGGATAAAGAGCCCACACTCCTGGGCATGATGCCAGAAAACGATTTGCGGCAGGGCGGGAATGCGGGCTTCGCCATGGCTACGGGCGGGGGTTCAGTGTACATGATCGGCGGCGGGATGATAGACCATTTGCTGATATGGGAGAATACACTGTACGGCCTGGATAGCGAGGATGGTGCATTATACTCAATGGAAGCTGCGGATGGCAAGGTGACCTTGACAAAGGCACTGTCCCTGCAATGGCAGGCCATGACCGAAAATCAGGGCGGTTTCAGCTTTCCGGCCATGATAACAAGCATTGCCGCGGCGGACGGATATTTGTACTTGCTCAAGTCCGGCATGCAAGCCTCCAACAATGAACTGCTCCGTTTCAGTCTCACGGATGGCGGATACATCAAGTACGATGCTTCCCAGATGGTTGGCTTTTCACCATTGAGGACGGGTAAAGCACTGATTTTGCAGTATGCTTCGGAACAGGATGCCATAGCGCGCACGGGCAAGCTTTGGCTGAATGAACTGGATTTGAACACAGGAGAAGTCGCAAAAGGAATTGAGCTGCCCGTATCAATGGCGGAAGGGTTTGCGTACGATGCTGCATCAGATACAGCCGCCTTCTTCAGCAGCGGTGAGATTTACGCTGTGGATCAAATGGCGTCCTGCCGCCTGGCCGGTTATGCTCCCACAGTCCATCAGGGCATCATGTTCAGCAAAGCGCAAATGCTGCCCGGCAGTTTGTATGCGCTGAACGGGGAAGCTGTATCCGTGCGCAGCATTGCAAAGGGCGAGGGCATGAAAAGAGCGCTCCGTATACAGAATGCCATGGAAATGAGCTACAAGGAGTTTGCGGTGAAGCGCCCCGATATCCCTGTCGTGCTCAAGGATACGCCTTTTGAAAGTGCCGAATTGCTCATGCAGGATATGGCCGCAGGCTCTAGCGATCTGTACTGTCTGAAAATCGATGAACTGGACTATCATTCTCTGATGGAAAAGGGATATACCGCTTCCCTTTCAAACAGTGAGATGCTTTTGAGCCAGGTTCGTGAAATGTATCCGGTTTTGCAAAAGGAGTTGTTCAGGGGCGATGATCTGGCGGCTTTTCCTGTAACCTTAACTGGGCAAACGCTGGGATACAGCAAAAAGGCCTTGTCGGAGTTGGGGCTTACTGAAAATGATCTGCCTCATACCTTCCCTGAGCTGATGGATTTTATCACCAACTGGGATGCGGATTACGGCATGGATCATCCCTCACTGGCATTGTTCCGGGATGAATTGTTCGGCGACGCCAAGCAAATGTTTATGGGGCTCATGATACAATACTATAGTGCCCATTACCAGAAGATGGGCCAGAACATGACCTTTGAAACGCCTTTGATGGAAAAATTGCTGGCCGCTCTGGAGACGGCAGATTTTAGTGCTCTGAAAACGAAGGATGTACAAAAAGCCATGGCGGGCAATGTTACATATTCGATTTCGGTAGCGGGAGCGGCAGAACAGCCTGCTACGGCGCTTTTCACCTTGTATCAGGAAGCCGTACTCAGTGAGTATGGGTTTATGATGAATGATTTCGTGCCCCTGCCGCTGGCGCTGGATGACGGGCTTGACCCCATTGTGCCTGCTTCACTGACCGTTTATATCGTCAATCCCTATTCGCCAAACCAGGACCTGGCCAGGGCTTACCTTGATCACTTTGCCGTCTGGCGTTCCCCGTTATCCCGTTCCGCCATGTCACCGAATTACAATGAGCCCATCATCAGTACGCTGTATGAAGTACGCAAGGCCGAACAGGAAAAGGAGTTGGGCGACATCAAGGCACAACTTCAAGCTGCGTCTGATGACAAGAAAAAAGAGCTGGAAGATTCGCTAAAGAGAGCGGAAGAACACCTTGCCTTCCTGGAAAGCATGAAATGGCAAGTCAGCATGGATGATTTGAATGCCTACAGGGAACGGGTGAACTGGCTGACGGTGAATACTATCAACCCCTTGACGTTGCTGGCACAGGATCAGTCCATGGCAGCCTTGGTGGGCCGCTATACAGAGGGACAGATGAGTTTGAGGGAATTGCTGAAAGCGCTGGAGCAGAAGCTGCAGATGATTTACCGGGAGGGCAAATAGGTCAACATCCATTTCTTGATAATTCTTGACGGTTGTGATAGCATACCCTTGCCCTATACAATCGTTCATAAAGAAGGGATTACTCATGGAAATCAAGCTGTTTGAATCGGAACTGAAGGTGATGGAGGTGTTGTGGCAGGCGGGGGACCAGCCGGCGGGCCATATTGCCAAAGTATTGGCGGCAGATACCGGCTGGAACCGCAACACCACCTACACCGTGATCAAGAAGTGCATCGAAAAGGGTGCCATCCGCCGCAGCGAGCCAAACTTTATGTGTCATGCTTTGATCGGCCGTGAAGAAGTTCAGCGCCAGGAGGCGGAAGAATTAAAGAACAGATTGTTTTCCGGTTCCACCGAGCAGTTGTTTGCGGCCATGGTGGGCGGAAGAAAGCTGGACCAGCAGGAGATTGCGCGTCTGCGCCGACTGATAGAGGAGCTGGACAAATGAGTTTCCTGGAAATGAGCCTTATGGGAGGTGCCATGATCCTATGCATCCTGCTCCTGCGCTTGTTGTTCAGGGGCAGGCTGCCCGCATCCATCCTTTCCGTCATGTGGGCAGCGGCGCTTTTGCGGCTTATACTGCCTGCAGCCATCCCTTCTCCCATAAGCTTTCTGGCGTTTGTAAGCAAGGCCGGGCAGACGCAGGTTATGGCCTTGCCAGACCGGTCTTTGACAAGCCCTGCCATCCCAATACTGTTTCTGTATGTTTGGATCGGCGGAGCAGTGCTATGTACGCTCTTCTTCCTTATGATGGGTTGCAGTCAATGGCGTGCACTTCGGTCTGCGCTGCCTGCCGTCATGACGCCGGAACTGCGCGCAGCGATTGATGTGCAACACCTGTCCCGAAGGGTATCTTTGTACACTTCCGACAGGATTTCCACACCGCTTACCTACGGCCTGATCAAACCCAGGATCGTATTGCCCAACCGCATGTTGCTCAGCGGGGAAGAAATCAAATTTGTCATCGCTCACGAATGCATCCATATTGCAAGGCGGGACGCAGCTAAAAAGCTTATCCTGCTGGCAGTTGTATGCCTGCATTGGTTCAATCCCCTGGTTTGGCTCATGTCGGCGGCGGTCAGGCGGGATATGGAACTGAATTGCGACCGCCAGGTGCTCAAAGCGTATGGGCCCGAAGCCCGCGCATCCTATGCCCGGACGCTGCTTGTCCTTCAGGAGCGTAAGTGCTTCTCCGGTGTTCTGTTGGATTGCTTCAGCAAAAGTCCGTTGGAAGGGCGCATCCGCTCCATCATGTCGGACAGAAAAACCACTCTGGCCGGCGCTTTTGCGGCAATCGCCGTATTCGGCTGCGTGGCCGCTGTGTTTGCAACATCGCCGGGTACACAATCCATCAATACTGCCGGAACCGTTTGGGTTTCCGCAACGCCAATTGCCACACAAGACGCCAAACTGCTTTATGCACCGGTCACTTCGGTATACATATGGAACGGTGATGTATTGGTGGCCGGGCAGCCGGGGATAGAAATTGCATCCCCTTATGTTGCGGTGATGGACCTGATGGCCGCCGGGTCCCTTGTGGAGAATGACATATCCGTTTCAACCAAGTATGGCAGCGCTATAGCCTTATCTCAAGTGCAAGCTGCTCCTGCTCTTCCTGTACCTGTTTACAGCATGACGTATACCATCAAAGACGGCGACATACAGCCCTGATATCTCCATCCATGGCTTTCCGCATGTATCAGAGCCATCACTGACAAATGATTTTACATATATGTAGGAACATTTGGCGCTAAAACAGCGTCTGATAGCATGGCAGCCTTTTCCAAAGGGAGCAAAGTCAGGCATTCGGACAGCCAGAAATATGGAGGAGAAACCAATGAAGAAGGCAACCGTTCTATTTTGTTTATTATCGATTCTGGTTATCACCGCAGGGGCGTTGGCCGCGCCTGGGGATGCGGTGCTCTTCACGGAAGAGCAGCGCACAAAGATGGGGATTGAAATGTATTCACCCCCCACACTTGCAGCGGTGGGAGACACTTTGTACACGCTGTGGGGTTCAGAAGTTTACACCTGGCAGCCAGGCCAGGAAAATCCCACAAAGGTGGCATCCGGTCTGGAACCCGGTTACTTTGCCAATTATGAGGAAGCGCTGGCCCAGATAGGTGATAAAGCGGATACGTTGATAGCACACCTGGTCAGCGATGGAAGCACGCTGTATGGCCTGAACCGTTTGAATGGAAAGCTGTTCCCTCTTGCTTTTCAGAATGGGAAGGCGGTACTGGGTACGCCGGTTCAGTTGGACTGGTCCAACATGGAAGAGAAGCAGGATACCTATGCGTACATGCGGGAAGCTTACCGCATGTGTATCGTGGGGAATAAGCTCTACACCATGATCCGCAACAATCAGGATTATTATAAGCCGGCATTTACAGCCTTTGACTTGTCCACAGGCTCGAAGCAGGTTTTTGAGGTGCCATTTGTACAGGATCTGACACCTTACAAGGATGGCAAACTGCTGGTGAAGGTCTATGACATGGAAAACGCCTACAAGGAAGGCCAAAGGGAGCCTGCCAAACCCTCCGTGGCGGTTTTTGACCCGGAAAGCGGCAAGATGAATGAAGTTGGAAGCTTTGGCGACGCAAATGTGTCCGGGATGGTGTATCAACCGGAGACAGACACATTGTTATATACCACCAACAGCAGGCTCATGGGCATGAAAGCCCTGGGCACCGCCACCCAGTTGGCCTATATGCCCGTAGACTATGCCGATGAAACGGCGTCTTCCGCGATGCTGTCCGGCGGCCTGTATGCCATCAATACATGGAATGGCTAGATCGTACGCAATACCGACCCACAGTTTTTGCCAACCAGTTCGCTGTCTGTGTATGGCGGGTGGATGGATCAGGCTACCATGGCATTCTCCTTGAAATATCCTCAGACACCCGTTACCTTTAACCAAAATGTCTATTTTGAGAACGCACAGGCCCTGGCACAGGCCATGGTCTCCGGTGACAACTCCTTTGATATCTACTATTTTGACATCAGCTATCAGGACTTCAATAACCTGATAGAAAAAGGGTATTGCATGGATTTGTCCTCCTCCCCGGTGCTGCCAATGGAGCTTGCAAAAATGTATCCCTTCCTGCAGAATACTGTCCAGCGGGGCGGTAAGTTCTACGCTTTGCCTGTCAGCATGTATGGCTACGGCCTGAGCATTTCTCCCAAAGCATGGGAGGAAAACGGCCTGACAGGCAGGATGCCCAAGAGCTTCCTGGAACTGATTGATTTTATGAACTGGTGGGCGGAGGAAGGTGCTATACAATACCCCAATGTACAATTGATGCAGGGTGCATGGGATTATGGTGAGACCATGTTCCAGATGGCTCTGGATCTGTATGTGCATCAGAGCCAGGCGAAAAATGAGGAGCTTTCTTTTCAAACACCTTTGTTCCGCAAGATCATGGAGGCTTTGGAGGGCCTGAAAACAAAAGAGTTGAATGATTTGATACCGGACGAGACGGAGATGAGCGGTGTCGGTCTCAAGGCACAGAAGCTGGCGAAGGCGTCTGGCCGTTCTGAAGGCGGCGGCGATGCCCTGTTCATGAACTACGGAGACTGGCTGAATGTGCGAGGCGGCAAAAGCAGCCTGGAGTACTCAAAGCCTTTGATGCTGCCCTTGGAAGTAGGCGAAACCGTACATGTTCCGGTGTATGTACAGGTGCTGTTCATCAACCCCAACACCAAAAATCCGGAAATGGCTATGAGGTATGTGGAAAACGCGCTGGAAAACATGGATCCTGCCCAGCACATTATGATGTTTGCGGACGACAACGAGCCGGTACCCGATCCGAACTTTGAGCAGAATGTTCAGCGGTGGAGTGAAGAGCTGATAAAAGTAAGAAAACAACTGGAAACTGCCAACCCGGAGGCGAAAAAGGATATCGAAATCTTGATCCAGTCCTACGAAGAGCTTCTTGACAAGAAAGACCTATACTATTGGCTGGTGGCCGCTGAGAATATCGCTAATTACCGTGAAATAGCGCCGTTATGCTATGTGGCCGTACCCAACGTGCTGGATTACCGCACCAAGGAAGGTACGAGTGAAATCATGACGTTGGTGGAGCGTTACCGACAGAAGCAGATGTCCCTGGATCAGTTCATCACGGAAGCGGACAAGAAAATCCGCATGATCCTGCTGGAAAGGAAGTAATGGCATCATAAGCCGGCCGCGCCTTGATTCTGGCAAGGCGTGCCGGCCATTGATGGAAGGGAGGAACAAGGATTTGTTCCGGCGGAAAAAAAGCGTCTGGCTGTTTTTGCTGCCCGGCTTGCTGGGATTAACGGCCTTTTACCTGGCCCCGTTTATCGGGGGCATCTATTACAGCATGACGGACGGCACCTTTCAAAACAACTTCGTATGGTTCGTCAACTACAAGGAAATATGGCAGAATGAAATGTTCCGGGTGGGGCTGAAAAATACCATGGAGCTTTCGCTTTTATGCGCGCCTGTGATCTGGCTGTCCTCCTTTCTGCTTGCTGCCATGCTCAGAACGCTGAAAAGCAAGGGAGCGTTCTTCCGCAATGCGCTGCTGCTGCCGTACTTGATGCCCTCCTCAGCGCTGCTACTCATCTGGCTCCTGATGTTTGACTACGGCGGCGTCATGAACCGCATCCTATGCGGGCTGGGGCTGAACCGGGTTCTGTGGCTGGAGGGCGGCGCGCTTCGGGTTCCGGTGGTTTTGCTGTATATCTGGAAGAACCTCGGCTTTTCCGTGGTAATCTTTGCCGCAGCCCTGCAAACCGTGCCGGAAGCGTACTATGAGTATGCCAGCCTGGAGGGGGCCAACGCCTTCCAGCGGGAAACGAAGATCACGCTGCCGCTGCTCATCCCCACGGCATTCCTGGTGTTCATGCTGGCCTGGGTGAACGCCTTCAAGATTTTCAAGGAGGTATACTTCATCGGCGGAGCTTATCCCGATGAAACGGTGTATACGCTCCAGCATTTCATGAACAACAAGTTTGCACGCCTGGATTATCAGGATGTGACTACCGCGGCTTACAGCTTTGCCATCATCGTGTTCGTTCTTTTCGGCATGATGTATGCTGCCAAGGCTGTCCGTTCGCCAAACCAGGTGTAAGGGGGAAAGATGCCATGCAAACGCAGACCACTGCCGTAAGGCCGGTTAAGCACACTCTGCACCACCTAAGGCGTTTTAAGCCCGGGCGGACGTTATCCATCGTGCTTCTGTCGGGCATTGCGGTATTGATCCTGATCCCCATCTTTTTTACGTTCCTGTACTCCTTCTTCCCCAAGGGAGAGATGGAGGCGTATTTGAAGCTTCGGGGCAATTATGACGAAACAAAATGGCTGGACGTGCTCGTCTCCCCGGCCATGGCCTCTGTTCGGCAGTACTACAAGATACTGATTGAAGAGCCTCAGTACTTGAAGCTGTTTGTAAACTCTGCCGCATACACCGCGGCCATACTGCTTGGCCAGGCTGCCGTGATCCCGCTGATGGCCTATGCGCTGAGCCGCTTTCATTTCAAGGGCCGGGATGCGCTGTTTTTCGGTATATTGATGTTGATGGTACTGCCCTTTCAGGTGACGATGGCGCCCAGCGTGATCACCTTACGCTGGATGGGGCTCATGG
>JAEZLW010000083.1 GCA_023415145.1 Bacillota bacterium
GCCTAATCATTGACAATTGCAGGCAGATACAGTATAATGCATTCGGCATATCAGTTGCTGCAGGCAAACTGTATATGAAAGCAGAAGGAATGCACCGCCACGCGAAAGCAACGGGAGTGGTGCATCTTCATTTTCTTCCACCGTCACAGGCCGCAATAGGCTTGAGCGGATTGGGAAAGGAGCATGAACGATGACAGACCAACTGAGAAAACATCGAGAAAACGAATTCACCCGAAAAGGTTATGAGGAATTAGAAAAGAAACTGGATTATCTGATCACGGTGCGGCGCAACCAGATTGCCGAGCAGATCGCCGTGGCCCGCGGCTTTGGCGATTTGAGCGAAAACGCCGAGTATGACGAGGCGAAAAAGGAACAGGCAGCGCTGGAGAGCCAAATCAGCGAGTTGGAGAATGTAAAGCGCACTGCCGTTATTATCGAGGATAACGAGATTTCCACCGACCGGGTGGGCATTGGCACCATCGTGCGTGTCAAGGACGCAGAAACCGGGGACATTGATGAATATGCCATCGTTGGCGCGCGTGAAAGCGATCCTTACGCCAGCCGTATCTCCAGCGAAAGCCCGGTGGGCAAAGCTTTGCTGGAAGCAAAAAAAGGCGACACAGTCACAGCCATGACGCCCAATGGCGCTTTGCGGTACCAGGTGTTGGAGATCCGGCGCCAGTAATATCATCCTCAAGGAGGACTTCCCATGACGGAAGAAACGAACATCCCCCAGGAAAACGCGCTTGATCTTAGTGAACAGGAACAGATCCGCCGTGAAAAGCTGAGCGCTTTACAAGCGGCGGGCAAGAATCCTTATGATATTACCCGCTTTGATGTTACCCATTTGAGCAGCGACATATTTGCGCAGTTTGAAACATGGGAAAAGCAGGAAAGCCCTCAAACCGTGTCCATTGCCGGCCGTATGGTCAGCCGCCGTATCATGGGCAAGGCTTCCTTTGCCCATCTTTTGGATTCCCAGCGTGAGATTCAAATCTATGCGAAAAGGGATGACCTGGGCGAGGAGGCCTACGCCGAATTCAAGAATTGTGACATCGGCGATATGCTGGGCGTGAAGGGAATTGTCTTTCGCACCCAAAAGGGAGAAGTTTCCGTGCATGCGCAGGAGATTACCCTTCTTTGCAAGAGCTTGAAGCCGTTGCCGGAGAAATTCCATGGCCTGAAGGATACCGATTTGCGTTACCGCCAGCGGTATGTGGATATGATCGTCAACCGAGAGGTGCGTGATGTATTCCGTACCCGCTCCAGGATATTGAGCGCCATCCGGGAATTTCTCGATGGCCGCGGGTACCTGGAAGTGGATACGCCCGTGCTTCACACGCTGGAGATGGGTGCTGCCTCACGTACATTCAAGACCCACCACAACACCCTGGACATCGACATGTTCCTTCGAATTGAAACGGAGCTGTACCTGAAGCGGCTGATTGTGGGCGGCTTTGACCGGGTATATGAGGTGGGGCGTATCTTCCGCAACGAGGGGATGGATACCACCCACAACCCGGAGTTCACCTCCGTTGAACTGTATCAGGCGTATGCCGATTATCATGAAATCATGCGCCTGGTGGAAGAACTGTACGAGCATGTGGCGCTTACGGTCTTAGGCACCACCCAAGTGCCGTATCAAGGTCATACGATCAATCTGAAGGCGCCCTGGCCCAGGGTGACCATGGCCCAGGCGGTAAAAACCCACAGCGGCGAGGATTATTACACCTGGGCGGATGATGCTGCTGCCCGGGATGTTTGCAAAAAGCGCGGCGTATTCGTGGAGAAGAATGCCACAAAGGGCGACTGCCTTGCCGCGCTGTTTGACGAGTTTGCGGAAGACAAGCTCATACAACCTACTTTCATCACAGACCACCCCGTGTCCATCTCGCCTTTGGCCAAGCGCAAAAAGGACGAGCCGGATATGACGGAGCGGTTTGAGTACTTTATCACCTGCCGGGAGATGGGCAATGCATTTTCGGAGCTGAACGATCCCAACGACCAGCGCAAGCGGTTTGAGGAACAGGTGGCAATGCGCAGGGCCCAGGGCATTATGGCTCAGGTGGATGAGGATTTTATCAACGCACTGGAGTATGGCCTACCGCCCACCGGCGGCCTTGGCATCGGCCTGGACCGGTTGGTGATGTTGCTTACCGACAGCCCCTCTATCAGGGATGTTTTGTTGTTCCCCACCATGAAGCCCAGGGAGTGATCTGCCCGCCCCTCTAAAGTAAGCGCTGTTTTATTCGGTCGGTGTATCCGACGGCCGCTTTTTCGCCCACACTATGTCGCTCATCAGGTCGTCGTAGCGCTGCTACGTCTCCCTTCTGGCTCCTTGCGTGAACAAAAAATCGGCTCACGGCACCACCAACCTCACTAAATCATCGCTTACTAGAAAGGAACTGCCCATGTCCATCAAGACGCCGCTTGATCCCAAACGTATCAAAAACCACTTTGCTTACGGGTACTGGAAGTACCTGCTGCTGATCGTGGTGGCAATATTCGGCTGGAACCTGATCTATCAGACGACGGAGTACCGCCCGCCGGATGAAAAGCGAATCGATTTTTATGTGGCCAGCAATACCATGGATACCGATGCCATGCAAGCTTGGCTATATGAAGCGCGAGTTCAAGCTTTTTCCGATATGGAGCTGATGGAAGCCTATACCGTGATGGCGGGAACAGATGACCCCTACGCCCAGATGCAACTTTCCACCTTCATTATGGCGGGGGAGGGAGACGTGTACCTGCTGGATGCGGAGCGCTTCAAAAGCTATGCTTCCCAGGGCGCTATGGCGCCGCTGGAAAATTATCTGGCCGATGGGTCCCTGAACGTTGAGGGGCTTGACGTCTCTAAAGGATACGTGACCATTTCGGATACCGGCGAGCGTCATCTGTTGGGGATCCCAACGGATAACCTGTACGGGCTGATGAATCGCTTTGGCATCGATTGCCGGGGTGCGGTTCTATGCGTGATGGTACGCAGCGGCAACGAACAAAACGCGGTAAAGTTTGTAGATTACCTGATTCAAAATATGCAGGAACCAGCACCGGACTGGCTTAAGCCCTTGTCCACGCAGCCTTGACCCATAGGCAGTTTTCCCTTGCACCCTTTTCCACCGCCCGCATAAAAATGAAAAAAGAAAGGGCACACAGTATATTTTTCCAGTAAACCGGTCAAACTGGAACTGGAAAACCAGTGGAAGGGGGAAATATAGTGTCGGGTCAAAAATGCATCCTTTGCGGAAAGGAATATCCAGCCGGCCTGCATGTGCTGGGATGCCTGATCTGCTTTCCTTGTGAAAAGAAACTGTTGCTGCCCGATGGAGTCCAGCGCCTGAGCGTCCAGCGGCGGCGCAGGCTTGGCCAGTGGGTTCGGGCTGCACAAACGGTAAGCCCTATGGTACATAGCTGCAGGCGCTTGTCCTGAAAAAATGGATGGGCCACTAGACGCATTCTTTCGGGGATGCGTTTTTTGCTATCTCAAAAAATGACAGCGTCATTTTTTCGATTTTGCACGATTCATTTCATGCCTGCACCGTCCTGCGCTTCGCTTGGCAGGTGCAGGCGTGCGGCCAGTGAATCGTGTAAGGAATGTTTGCTTCGCAAACGCCCCGATCCGCAAGCTCAATCGTCGCGCTGCTGCGCTACCGCTTGCATCGCTCGTTTCGCTTGATTCCTTCACCTCGCTTCATCCGCCACTGGCGGCGCTCAGCTCAGTCACCAGCCGGCAAAGCTGGCTGAGACGATTTCAAACGAGGGGACTGCGGCTTCCAACTGGCTCAATTGTCGCACTGCTTCGCTACCGCTTGCATTGCTCGTTTCGCCAGCCTCCTTCGCCTCGCTTTAACCGCCACAGGCGGCGCTTCGGCTACGGAGCCCTCGTTGCTCCTCCAGAGCTTGCAAAACTTGTTTATCCCCTGTACAATAGCGTGGAAGGTGAAAAATATGGCTTTTTCCCGCCCCATGCATGAGATGGCCCGGTGCAATAAAAACCGTCTGCGTCTTCATGTACCCGGCCATAAGGGACAAGTGTTGTTTGATGCAGAGCCCACTCAGGTGCTGGATGTAACCGAGCTTCCTGCGACAGATGATCTGTACGCTCCCTACGGCCCAATCGTAAAGGCGCAGGAGTTCATGGCCCAAGCGGCCGGGGCAGCCCACACACTGATGCTTACAGGCGGCTCCACTGCCGGCATCCTTGCCATGCTGCTGTACAGCACAGAGCCAGGCGACACGGTAATCATTCCACGCAATGCCCATTTCTCTTTTTTGAGCGGTTGTGTGTTTGCTGATTTGTGCCCTCAGTTCGTACCTGTTCAAACGACTGTGGACGGGTATGCCTACGCGTCTGAGGAAGGCTTTCTGGAGGCGATCAGCCGCCACCCGCAGGCCCGGGCGGTGGTTGTAACAAGGCCGGATTATTACGGCGGTATGATAAACATAAGCCGCATTGCCGCAGCCGCGCACGCAGGAGGCATGCGGTTATTGGTGGATGAGGCTCACGGCGCGCATTTGCCATGGATGGGAAGCCTACAGTCTGCCGCATCCTTGGGGGCTGACTTATGGGTGCAATCGGCGCACAAGACACTGCCCGCCTTAACTGCGGGGGCATTATTGCACCTTTCGGGCGGAGAGGACGTACATCGGGCACTTCGTTTGCTGCGCATGGTACAAACCTCCAGTCCCGCTTTTTATCTTTTGCAATCTTTGGACGATGCCAGAGCGTGGATGGAGGAGCACGGCACGAAAGCGTTGAATGGGCTGCAGAACCATTTGCGAGCGTTTCGGGTGCAGATGAAGGCAATGGGATATACGGATGCGCATGAATCCTGGAGCTCTCTGCCCATGGAATTCGATCCCACCCGCCTGGTGATCGAGGCACCCCAAGGCGGGTATGCACTGGCTGAAAGCTTGCGGGAGCATGGCATTGACGTGGAGATGGCGGATGACCGGCGTATTGTATGCATCCTTAGTGTAATGGATGGGGAGGAAACCCTCCGCCGTCTGTTAGCCGGGCTTCAGATGGCGGCATGTATGCCCAAAGCGGATCTGCCACCCGTGCTGCGCGAATTTGCCTTGCCCCGGCAAGTCATGCGTCCTAGGCAGGCTGCGCTTGGGAAGCTGGAATTGGTGGAACTCAAAATGGCAGTCGGCCGTGTTTCGGGAGCGAGTGTTGGGCTGTACCCTCCCGGTATCCCGCTGGTAACACCGGGTGAAGAAATTTCCAAGGATGTTATCGTTGATTTGCTAGCTGCTCCGGAGGAAAAGCGCTTTGGTCTTTGCAACGGAAAATTCTTATGCACATTGGAATAATGGATTCGGAGGCTTCAAACTGTATGTCGAAAATACCTTATGATGCCGTGCTATTTGACCTGGATGGCACCCTGACCCGTTCGGAAGAGGGTATTATGAACTGCGCCCGGTTTGCTCTTGCGAAAATGGGTTGGGAGATCCCCAAGGAGCAGACGCTGCGCGCGTTCATCGGACCGCCGCTTTATGGTTCGTTCCGGGATTTGTGTGGTATGGATGACACGCAATGCGCACAGGCAGTAGCTTTGTATAGGGAACGGTATACCGAGACCGGAATGTTTGAAAACGCCGTCTATCCCGGCATCCGCATGCTGCTTCAAAAGCTTCAAAGGTCCGGTGTCTTTCTGGCTGTAGCTACCGGCAAACCGCAGGTGCCAACAGAAAGAATCCTTGACCATTTTGGTTTACGCAAGTTCTTTCGTGCCGTAGCCGGCATAAGCGAGAACGACCAGGAGGCCGACAAAAAGCATTTGATTCTAAGAGCGCTTCCGAAACGGTATGATAAGGCCGTCATGGTGGGCGACCGCCGGTTTGATGTGGAAGGTGCCAAGGGTGTAGGCATTGCATCCATCGGTGTTACCTACGGTTACGGGGGACGGGAGGAACTTGAAAGCGCAGGAGCGGATCATATCGTAGCTTCGGTATCCGATTTGATGGCATTGCTGTGTCCCGATATGCCCTCGCCCAAGGGATTTTTCCTGTCGGTGGAGGGGTTGGACGGCAGCGGCAAGACAACGCAGGTGGATTTGCTGGAGAAGCATCTTCATCAGTGGGGCTTTGAGGTAAAGCGTACCAGGGAGCCCGGCGGATGCCCGATTTCTGAAAAGATCCGCCATGTGGTGCTGGATATAAACAACCTTGGCATGAGTCCCACCTGTGAGGCGCTGTTGTACGCGGCGTCCCGTGCCCAGCATGTGCGTGAGGTCATCCGCCCATCCGTCGAAAAAGGCATGGTGGTGCTGTGCGACAGGTTTGTGGATTCCAGCATCGCGTATCAGGGCGGCGGCCGCCAACTGGGGGTTCCGCATGTGGCTGCCATCAACGCCCCGGCAGTGGATGGATTGATGCCTGATTGCACGGTTTATCTGGATATCGATCACATGGAGGCGCTTAGGCGCAGGGGTAAGGCTTCCGCGCTGGACCGGATTGAAGTAGAGGCGGAATCCTTTCACTTCAGGGTGGCACAAGCATACCGCCAATTGATTCTTGAGAATGCCGATCGGTATGTGACGGTGGATGGCACCTTGGCACCAGAGGAAATCGGCATACAGGCCTTTGCAGCCGTCCTGCGCCGCCTTTTGGCGCTGGAGGAAGCGGAATGACTCGCATCGTGGTAGGCATGTCCGGCGGGGTGGACTCCTCCGTATCGGCGCTTCTTCTCAAGCGGCAGGGGTATGACGTGGTGGGCGTTTTTATGAAAAACTGGGAGGAGCAGGACGAAAATGGCGTTTGCACTGCGGAAGAAGATTGGCGGGATGTACAGGCAGTTTGCGAACACATCGGAATACCCTATTATGCGGTGAACTTTGCCAAGGAGTACCGCGACCGGGTGTTTTCCTACTTTCTTAACGAATATAGCGCGGGCCGTACGCCCAATCCCGATGTGCTTTGCAACCGGGAGATCAAGTTCAAGGCGTTTTTGGATTTTGCCATGAAGCTGGGCGCTCAGAAGATCGCTACCGGGCATTTCGTAAATCTCAGTCATGACAACGGATCCTACAAGCTTTTGCGCGGCGCGGATGGCAACAAGGATCAAAGCTACTTTCTGTACATGCTTTCACAGCAGCAGCTTTCCCGGGCCATGTTCCCTGTCGGTCAAATGACCAAGCAGCAGGTGCGGCATATCGCCCGGGAAGAAGGTCTTACCGTCAGCGGGAAAAAGGATTCCACTGGCATTTGTTTTATTGGCGAGCGTGATTTCAGAACCTTTTTGCAGACATTTCTGCCGGCCAGACCAGGTGATATGCGTACCCTTTCCGGGGAAGTGGTGGGACATCATGAGGGATTGATGTACTACACCTTGGGCCAGCGGCGGGGCCTTGGCATCGGTGGACGTGGCGACGGGCGAAGCTGGTTCGTCATCGGCAAGGATCTGCAAAACAATATCCTGCTGGTAGCACAGGGTGAGGATCATCCCATGCTCTACGCCACGAGGGCAACGGCTATCCATCCGACATGGATCAGTGGCCATCCGCCCATGGTCGAGGGGGAACCCCTTTCGTGTACCGCCAAGTTCCGGTATCGGCAACCTGATCAGGATATAACCGTATATCTAAAGGAAGATCATCTGTTGATCACCGCCCATAAGCCGCAGCGCGCCATGACGCCAGGCCAAAGCGTGGTGTTCTACCAGGGTGATGTTTGCCTGGGCGGTGCTGTAATAGACACGGTGCTTGACAGCGGCCATGCACAGCAAACATTTCAGCAGGATGCTGAATAATATAAGGAAGAAATCATCAAAATAACAGACGGAGCAAATGCTAAATCATCCAGGTTTTCAAAGTTCAAAAACCTAGACTTTTTGGTAAAAAAGCACGCATAAAAAAGTGAATTTGGGTGTTGACAAAGCAGTGACTCCATGCTATCATTATCAAGCTCGCCTTTGAGCACCGGACCTTGAAAACGATACAGAGTTTACAAAACTCAAAGAAGGAAGAAAGAAATCGACAGTCGATTCTAAGAATGAGTTTTCACTTTGTCGAGGGAAACCGAGATAAAGAGGAATAGGATTAAACACAAGAGTTTGATCCTGGCTCAGGACGAACGCTGGCGGCGTGCCTAAC
>JAEZLW010000136.1 GCA_023415145.1 Bacillota bacterium
ATCCGGAGGATAGTGGTAATATGCAGGTCCTGCCAGCATGTCGTTAAAAGCGGCTTCGCTTCCCTCCCCTGCAGGTACAGGAGGCTTTTCCGCCTTGGGGGCACCTCTTTCGTTCATCCGCTCACCCTCAACAGCGTCCATGAACTCAGAGTAGCTGCCTTGAAACAGCAGCGGCAGGGGGTTTTTCGGCGGGCCTTCCAACAGCTTGCCATTGGTTTTAAACCTGCCGCCGTGGGCCGGACAATCCCAGGTTTTCTCAGAAGCGTTGAAGTTCAGCTCCGTTCCAAGGTGTGTACAGGAGATATCCAGCACAGTTACATGGTCGTTGTCGTCCCGATAGACGCCCGCCTTATGACCTCGAAAGCGAATCGGCCTCCCCTCGCCCTTTTCAATTTCCTGAACATCCTTTGTACCCTCCAGCTTCGATTTGATCAGTTCGCCAACGCCGGCAAACACTTCGCTGGCCACCTTGCCAAGCGATTTTGCCATATCCTTGCGGCTGCGGGAATACAAACCCTCATAGTCACAGTTGCCCGTTTCAATAAGCTGCGAAATCATCATCCCTGCCAGCGTACCGCTGGTCAGCCCCCATTTGCGGTAGCCCGTGGCGATGTAGATGTTGGATTTGTCAGACAACCGACCGATGTAGGGGATCTGGTCCGGCGTTTCATAATCCTGTGCCGACCACTTGGCCAGCACCTTTTTCACACCCGCTACCTGATCCGCAAAATCGATCAGGTGCTGGTAATGGTCGCCTGTGTCCTTTTCATCCCGGCCCGGGAAGTAGCTTTCGCCCACCACGATCAGGATGCGCTTGCCGTTTTCCACATGGGTACGGATGGAGCGCGTTGGCTCACCTATGTTGATGTAGCTGCCATCAGGCCAATTCCCGCTGGCTTCCACGGCAATGCCGTGATCCCGCCGGGCATAGAGCTTGGTGAAGAAAACGTTTGGACCGTCAAAAATAGGATACTGTGTGGCCTGCACCAAATGTCGGCAGCGTATGGATGCTCCGTTTTCCAGTATCACGGTTTTGATGTCGCCATCCTCTACCCTGACAGCCTTGGTTTTTGTGTAAATCGTTGCTCCGCTCGCCACGGCCGCATCGGCAAGCCCCTGTACATAGCGTACCGGATGAAACACTGCCTGATTAGAAAAGCCAAGCAACGCTTTGCTGCCCTTTGGAAAGGGGGGTTTTGCAACCCACTGTGCAGGGATTTCCAACCGTTTGGCCGCCTCATATTCCATAAGCAGCATATCCTTTTCGTTGTTGGCAGAGGCGGCGAAAATATACGCCGTGCTATCAGCCATCTGGCAATCCATGCCATATTTTTGCACCGTTTCGGCTGCAAAGCGAAGTGCTTTTGATTGGGAAGCGGCAAACTCCTTTGCAGCATCGATGCCGTACTTTTCCATGAGATTGCTGTAGATGACACTATGCTGGATGGTGAGCTTGCCGGTGGTATTGCCCGTGGTCCCCGAGCAAAGCGTTTCCGCCTCGATCACAACAGGCTTTATCCCCCGCTGCGTCAGGCAGTAAGCGGTGGTTATGCCGCTGATACCTCCGCCCACAATGAGGACGTCGGTCTCCAAATCTTTCTGAAGCCGCGGATACTCCCGCGGTTTTTGCGTTTGATGCCAGTAGGAAACATGCTCCATCATATTTGCTCCTTAAATCTCTTTCCTTTCTAGATTGTCCGATTTCGTTAAGGTTAAGACGTGATATGTTTCCAAATTGTCCGCCAGGTTCCATGATGAAAATTCTACTTTGCGGCAAATCTACATTGGAATCCTCATTTTATTATCGGGAGGTCTTGCATGCTTCTTGTCAAAGGCGGTGAAATCTTTGCGCCGGAACCCGTGGGGCAAATCGACCTGTTGCTGTCGCCGGAGAAAATTCTATTGATGCGCAAGAATATTCCCGCCTTTCCCGACTATGAAACGGAAGTCATGGATTGCTCCGGGCTTATGGTATGTCCCGCCTTTGTCGACCAGCATGTGCATATGACCGGCGGCGGCGGGGAGGAAGGGCCGCAAAGCCGGGTGCCGGAAATGGGCCTTACTGAACTTACCGGTGCCGGCATCGGCACAGCAGCGGGGCTGTTAGGCGCCGACGGCATCACCAGAAGCGTTGCTTCCCTTTTGGCCAAGGCCAGGGCTCTGGAACTGGATGGCATAAGCACCGTCATCTATACCGGCAGCTATGGCCTGCCTACCGATACCTTAACGGGCAAGGTGCTGCATGATATCGCTTTTGTGGACAAGGTGGTAGGTGCCGGGGAGGTCGCCATTTCCGATTACCGCTCCTCCCACCCGAGTCTGGAAATGCTCAGGGAACTGGCCTGGGAAGTCAAGCTGGGGGGGATGATCGGTGGCAAGGCGGGCATTCTCCACCTGCATGTAGGCGACGGTAAAAAGGGTTTAGGCCCGCTCACCGAACTCATTGAGGAAAGCAACTTTCCCATGAGCATGTTCGTGCCAACACACCTGAACCGCAACAAACAATTGTTTGAGGATGCGCGTAGGTTTGGGCGCAAGGGCGGCTATATTGACCTTACTGCAGGTGAGACGGATCAAACGGGCCACACGCTGCCGGAAGCTACAAGGCTTTTGCTGGAAGGCGGCGTAAAGCCGGAGCAGATCACCTTCTCTTCCGACGCAGGGGGCAGCAATCCCCAAAGCTCTGACGGAAGGGGCCATGCATACAGCCTGTATCACGATGTGGTGTCCTGCGTCCGGGAAAAAGGCATCCCGATACCTACAGCGCTTCAGATGGTAACAAAAAATCCGGCTTCCAGGCTGAAGCTGTACCCAAAAAAGGGTGCGTTGGCTCCAGGAAGCGACGCGGATATTCTTGTTCTGAAAAAGGAGGATTTCTCCATTGTCCACCTGGTTCTGGGCGGCAAGGTTGCCATTAAGAACGGAGTATTCCTGATGAAGGGGAAATACGAATAGCAAAGCAAATCGATTGTCAGGGAAGATGCTGCAAGTGACTAAAGAATAAAACCTCGATTTCCTGGCTGAGTGTGGACATAGTGGGGAGGCATTTGAGGGGATGCAATGAAGGATGAACCCCTTCATTTGGAATCGTGTAGCCCGGTTTTACCAGCGCGCGGGTCGCTTGCGAAGCAAGCTTTCTTTACACTTTTCATCGCCAGCTGCAGATGAAAAGTGCAGGATCGAAAAAGTGGCAATGTCATTTTTTCGAAGGCGAAGGCGGTATGTTTCATAAGCGTGGGGGGAAAATGTCATAAGAAACAGGCAGGAGGCAGAAATGGGCGGGAAGGTGCACGGAAACCTGATGATCATCGGCGGTGCGGAAGACAAGCAAGGTGCCAAGGAAATACTTCACGCCGCCGCTCAAGGCGCTGGCGGGGAAAAAGGGCGGATGGTAATCATTGCCACCGCCAGTCAAAAGCCCAAGGAACTGGGTGAAAACTACCGCACGCTTTTTACTGAACTTGGCATCAGGGATGTACAGGTGGCCGATATCCAAACCCGAAGGGAAGCGGATGACTTGCCCTTCGCCCGGATGATCAGGGACGCCACAGGCATTTTCTTTACCGGGGGCGACCAGTTGCGCATTACCAGCATCCTGGGCGGAACCAAATCCGAGGAAGCGCTGCAAGAAGCATATCTAAAGGGAGCGCTGGTGGCCGGAACCAGCGCCGGAGCTTCGGTGGTATGCAGCACCATGATCACCGACGGCCTGAATAACGATCCTGCCCGCAAATGCACCTTGAAGATGGCTCCAGGCCTGGGTCTTTTGGAGCAGGTCATCGTGGATCAGCACTTCGCCCAGCGGGGCCGGCTGGGAAGGCTGCTGTGCGGCGTGGCCGAAAACCCTCATACCCTGGGGGTGGGCATCGATGAAGACACGGCCATTCACGTTTACCCCGACGGTCACTTTCAGGTGCTTGGGGCCAATGCCGTTACAGTCATCGACGGAAGGAGCATCAGCTATGCCAACGTATCGGAGCTTAAACCGGACGAAATACTGGCCATCGCCCACGTTACATTGCACGTGCTTCCAAGGGGTTACGGTTACGATATGAAAACCCGCACCATCATCACGCCATCATCATAAACCGGGAGGCGCAGCCGCGTGGAAATCAAGGATATCCGCATCTTCAGGGGCCGCAACGTATACTGTATGCGGCCCGTTATCAAGCTGACGGTAGAATTGAAAAAGGAGCAGCACAACCCCACCAGCCATGTGGAGGGCTTTCATGACAAGCTGCTTGCCCTGTTTCCCGGCCTTACGGCCCACCGCTGCGGCATAGACGAAGAGGGCGGGTTTGTCAAGCGCCTTGCAGAGGGCACCTATCCCTGCCATGTGGCGGAGCATGCGATACTGGAGCTGCAAAACATGCTGGGCTACAATGTAGGCTACGGTATCACGCGGCAGGAGGGGGACACCGCCTGCTACAACATTGTTTACCGTTACCAAAACGAGCAGGTAGGTGTGGCCTGCGGCAAAGCCGTGATAGGCTTGTTCAATGCCCTGTTCGACGGGAAAAACCCCGCCCTGCAGCCAGTATTGAAAGAACTCCGTCTTCTGGCTTCCCGCACCGATTTGGGTCCCAGTACCAAGGCCATTTATGAGGAGGCCCTAAGGCGCGGCATCCCTGTGACACGGCTGGGCAATGACAGCCTTCTGCAGTTGGGCTATGGCAAACATGCCCGGCGTATGGAGGCAGCGCTTACCGACAAGCCCAGTTGCATTGCCGTAAACATTGCCGGGGATAAGCATTTGACCAAGGAGCTATTGCGCCGCCACGGCATTCCCGTTCCGGCCGGTGAAATCGCCTACTCTGTGGGCAGCGCCTTGCGCCACGCCGCTGAGATAGGCTATCCCGTGGTCATCAAGCCTTACGACAGCAACCATGGCAACGGCGTAACACTAAACATCACAGGCCGGGAAGGTGTGCCCGAGGCCTTTAAGCTGGCACTTACATACAGCTCTGCTGCGGTGGTGGAAAAGCACATCGTCGGCCAGGATTACCGTGTGCTGGTGGTGGGTGACAAGGTATCCGCCGTGGCCAGGCGGCAGCCGCCCCGGGTGGCGGGTGACGGCGTCAGCACCATCCGCCAATTGGTGGACAAGGAAAATGAAAACCCCCTGCGGGGCGAAGATCATACAAAGCCTCTTACCAAAATCGATCTGGATGATGCGGCCATTCAAACGCTTATGGATGCCGGTTTGAATCCCGATTCCGTTCCAGCAAAGGATGCCATAGTCTTTTTGCGCAAGAATGCCAACTTAAGCACCGGAGGCACCGCCTTGTCCTGCCCGGATGCCATTCACCCCGCCAATGCGAAGCTGGCAGTTCGGGCTGCCAAAGCGCTGGGGTTGGACATCGCCGGCGTGGACATCTGTTCTCCGGACATTGCCATCCCCCTTTATGAAAACGGCGGTGCGGTACTGGAGGTAAACGCCGGGCCGGGGCTGAGAATGCACCTCATTCCATCCGAAGGCCCGCCTGCCCCGGTAGCCAGGGACATATTGGACATGCTCTTTCCCCAGGGCTCGACGTACACTGTACCGATTTGCACCGTGACGGGCACCAACGGAAAAACCACCGTCACCAGGCTCATTGCCCACACCCTGTCGCTGGCGGGGCTGAAAGTAGGCATGACCACCACCAGCGGCGTGTACCTGGGGGATGAATGCCTGCTGCCCGGTGACAATACCGGAGCGGTAAGCGCCAGCATTGTGCTGTCACACCCGGAGACTGAGGCTGCCGTGCTGGAAACCGCCCGGGGAGGCATTGTTCGCCGGGGGCTGGGATATGATTTGGCGGACGTTGGCGTAATCACCAACATCAGCGAAGACCATCTGGGGCAGGACGGCATCGAAACCCTGGAAGATCTTGCCCATGTGAAATCGCTTGTAGTGGAGGCGGTAAAGCCCTGGGGATGCGCTGTTTTGAATGCCGACGACAAGATGACGCCCTACTTTTTAAAGCGTGTGCGCTGCAATGTTTTGATGTTTTCCAGGAACCAGGACAGCGTGCTCTTAAAGGAACACCTAAAGCAGGGCGGCAACGCGGTATGGGCGCATAACGGTGGGCTGTATGCCCAATATCTTGGCAAAACCACCATCCTGTGCCGGGTGGAGGATATACCCATCACCCTAAAAGGCATGGCTGCCTGCAATGTGGAAAACGCGCTGGCCTCAGCGGCAGCATTGCTGGGACTGAACATTCCTGAAAGCCAGATACTGAAGGGGCTTACATCCTTCCGTGCAGATGGGGAGGACAACCCCGGCCGATTCAATATTTTCCAGGTGGGCAACTGCAAGGTGATGCTGGACTATGGCCACAACATCGCTGGGTACAGCCAGGTGATTGAATTTTTGCAAAAACAGGATGCGAAAAGGCTGGTAGGCGTTATCGGTGTGCCCGGAGACAGGCAGGATGAGTCTGTTAAAAAAGTAGGCGCACTGTGCGGCCAGCACTTTCAAAAGCTCCTCATCAAGGAAGATGCTGATCTGCGGGGGCGAAAGCCGGGCGAAATTGCCAAACTTATGAAGGAAGCCGCTCAAAACAGCGGAAACCTTCAGTTGGAGCTGGAGGTTTGCCTGAAGGAGGAAGATGCTGTGGCCAAAGCAGTTTCCACCGCGAAGCCCGGTGACTTTATTGCCGTATTTTACGAGGAATATGAGCCGCTAAAAAATTTGATTGTAACACATCACCACGGAAAAGCGGTAAGGGTATAGAATGCTGCAACCATTTGCAGCCGCATCCATTGAACGGTTACATCAAATACCGCAAGTAATGCAGCACAAAAAAGAAGTGCCGCTAGAAGAAGGTTCGGAATTTTTTGTTGCGTTGCGCCGAAGCCTCTTCATGCACAGATCAGCAAAAAATCGCACAACACCTTGCCCCATGGTCCGCCGGTTTGAACGGGCGAAGCCATGGAGCAAAATCAGGCCGGATATGATTCTTACAAAACGAAAACCTCGTTAGTAGCAGGTTATTTGGCTGCTTGTTTTGCTGCTGGTTTCTGTATCTGCACCATCACTTACATAAAAGCCTGCCTGTGCACGATACTTGCTTCCCGGTGTTCCGTAGTAGGTAAATGTATACGTGTATCTGGACGTATTCGAGGCATACTTGGAAGATACCGACTTTACTGTTGTCCACGTGCTGCCTTGCAGTTCTTGCAGACGTATATAGCTGAAACCCAGACTATCTACCACATACGTACTCTCAATGGTTGCTTGCGTGTCAATCCTTCCGCCACCCAAAGGTGTTGCTTGCACAGATGAGATTTTGATCATTTCAGAGGATCGTGGAAGGATGATTAGCTCTGCGCTTGCACAAGGTATGAGGATCATTGAAAACATAAGACAGGAAACGAGGACTACCAGGATGCGCTTTTGGTTTTTCATTGTGATATGCTCCTTTCATATATGGAATCAATCATTTGCCTGAGCTCCTCTCTGGTCACATGCCCAGAGATGTTGATTATGTAGGGAGGGTCTATCCAAAATGCAAGAGACCGGCTAAGGTTATCAATGATATAGTACTTGATTCCTCCACGTTCATAGATATCTGGCTTACGTTCGTCTTTTTCGACATACCTGATGCCATTGCTATTGTCCAATGTGTTCTTTTCTACCGAAATGGCAAATTGCCGCTCCCCGAATTTGTATGAGCCTATCACCCACCGCATATAATCCGTTTCGATTTTACCATCCACTTGCTCCAACACATACCCATCAGGAGGCTTGGGCGGCAGCTGAGGAGTCATATCCATCTCCTCAAGCTTACGGAAGAAATCATCGGTGTAAGCTTTGGTCAGGTAGTCCTCGTACCCCCTGGTCCGCCCACGCATTGCAATCTCCATTTCCATGGTCTCATCATTCCATTGGAAAATCAAGCGCCACACATTGAATCCCACGGCATTTATGGTAACTCCAAAAAGAAGTACAATCACCAGCACGCTGGCAACAAAGGCAGCGGGACGAAGTCGAAAGTGCTTTTTCTTGCCGGCAAATCCGTTTTCCCCTTCTCCCTTCAAATGACTATCCCGTTGCAAAAAGGTGTGTACCCTTTCCAGCGTCTCCTGTTTCCCAGGCACATCCTCCCCATGGATTTTGGGGTATAAAGCCAGACGGCACTTTCTGATCAGTTCGCCATCCACCAATCGTTCGGGAAGCTGCAACTGCCCGTCGAGAATCTTCACCATATCCTGGGTGGTGAGGTTCTCCTTTTGAAGTGTCTGCGTAAGCCACTTTGTGTATTCCTTCACTTGTCTGCGGTTCACCATACCACCTCCGGTACGCTTATGGTTTCCAGTGGAAAACGTGATGCCAGACAACAAAGGCTAGAGATAGTCCAAACGGTCCAGAATTTTTCTCTTCAGGCGGCTGATCCTCATTCTCAAAGCTGCTCCGGCCATCTGCATTTTGCCGGCCAATTCATCGGCTGTCTGCTTCTCCTGATAATACGCCTGCAACAGTTTCAGGTTTTCCTTGCCGATTTCTTGCTCGATTTCCCAAAGCATGTCTTGCGAACTTCCCGCGATCATTTCCAGCGGATCGGTATTCTCATCGTACAATGCCTGGCTTTGAAGCGCTTGGGTTCCATCATCGATGGAAAACGCGATCCTTGCCCTTTCCTTTCTTGCTCTGTACGCCCGGTCCTCAATGACTCTTTTCAATGTTCTAACCAGCCAACCGGTAATGTTGGGATGATGAATCAGCTTATCCTTCCGCTTGCAAAGCAGCAAATATACTTCTTGAATGTCATCAGGCAAAAAAACAATATCAGCCGGGTTTGTTTTCAATAAATAACGGATACCGGCGACATAAAGATCTTCATAGTTTTCTTCGCATATTTTCTCTACCCAGAGATCCACACTTGACATAATCTGCCTCCGAGGCCACATACAATTCGCTTATATTCTACATGATATATCAAAAAATGTAAAACAATTTCCTTTCAAGCCCTCATTTGTTGAACAGGATGCACGGCATAATCATTGACCTAGTGAAAAACTAAACTATTCGGGAGAAGTGTTTCAGCGGTGCAAAAGCCAAAACTTGTGTTATACTAAATTATAAAGAATTGCGAAAGGGGGACGCACCTATGACCTTGCGGGACGAGCTGACCCGTATTCATTCCGCCGAACACAACCGCGATAAGCGCGCCACCCAGGCCTTCGCGACGATCAAGAACAGGCTGCGCGTATACGCGGAACAAGGATGCCGGGAGATGACGTTTGATGCCGCCCATCCCATAGGCATTCCTGCACTGAAGGATGCCGCCATCCGCAAAGCTGTAGCGGATATGCTCCGTGACGGCGGCCTGACGGTTATTGAAAAATACTACGGCATCAAAGTGAAATGGTAGCAGCCGGCACCCATTCAATGCTTGCTTTTCAGACACGAACATATCCTAGGGATGTAAAAAGCCCGAAGGCAATAGCCTTCGGGCTCCTTGATGCTTGCCGGCATGGTTTATTCCAGTTCCATGCCCATGATTTCAAACGTTGAGACGATGTAGTGCAGCCGCCCGCCAAAGCCTTCCGCTGCGATGAGCGGAAACGATGCGGTGATATAGTATTGTCCTTCCTCCGCTTCAATTATGAACGTCTCCAGGATGGATTCGCCCTTTACACCATGATATCCAAAAGACTGGTATGCCGGGAACATTTCATTGGTGTCTACCGCTGTCACCGTATACCCGTTTTCCTGCAGTGACTTTTGAGTGTCCCGGCCCGCAACGTCCAGGGTATAGTCCATTTGGGCCGAAAAGTGGATGGACAGGCTGACGCCGTCTACCGCATCGGGGCTTGCGGGGCGGAAGGTATCAATATCGTTTCCCTCGGCGGCGGGCGCAAAGGCAAACATATCGGCATCGTACCACAGCCTGTATCCCCGGTCGCTTTCAAAAAGCGTCAATGTGATTGCTTCCGGCATGCCCTCCAGGTATATGGTTCCTTCCTTGGTTTGCAGCGCAGTTTCACTGAGCGCACCGAGCATGGGAAACAACGCCAGCATCATCGCCAGGATCACCGAGAAACGCTTCATATGTATCCTCTCCTTTTACAAAGGGTTGTACATATCAGACGATTGAACAATGGAAAAGTTTCCACCCCGGGCCAATGTTTACAAAATCGCCTTGCTTCACTTCAACTGGTCCTCGGTGTAGTAGCCGCTCTCGACGAGCACCATCTCATAGCTTTTCGCATCGGCGAACACAGCGACGCACAGGTAAGCAGGCACGGCAGATACATTGTTGTGATATGTGACCGTGTCGCTTAATTCCGGCTGCTCACCCATCATGATATCCTGCACCATGCCGACCGCATGATCGACCAAGGAATGTGTATCCCTGAAGATGGACATGGATTGCTTGCCGGTGATGATGTTCTTTACGTTGGCAATGTCGCAGTCCTGGCCGGTGATGATTGGGAACTGCTCAATGCCGGCTTCGTCCAGGGAGTTTGTGACGCCAAGGGCCATGGCGTCGTTGAAGCAGATCACCGCATCCAGCCTTTCACCGCCGGCATAAAAGGTTTCGAGCAGGCGGTCCATACGGGCCTTGGCATCATCAGTACTGGAACAGGGAATGGTGACGGCTTCCAGTTCCTTCTGCCCGCTGGGAATAATCAGCTTCCCGCTTTCCATATAAGGGCTTAAAATATCCATCACTCCCCGGTAGATGTGATGGGTGTTGATATCGCCCATGTCTCCAGCAAAAATTTCCAATTTAAAAGGACCGGCCGCGTTTTTCAGATCCAGTGCGGACGCAATGTACTTGCCGTGGGTGGTACCGATGATGTAGTTGTTGAAGGTGGTATAGTAGCTCACTGCATCGGTATCCATGATAAGGCGGTCATAAGCGACAACGGGGATGTTTTTCGCTTTGGCTTCCGCCAATTCAGTTTTCAAAGTATAGCTGTCTATGGGCGCGATCACCAGTACATTGCAGCCGCCGGCGATCATTGCTTCCACCTGGGAGGCCTGAGTGGCCGCATCGCTGTTTGCATACTGAATATCCACTTCGTACCCGGCTTCTTCCAGCATGTCCTTCATGTAGGTTCCATCATTGTCCCAACGCTGAAGGCTCTGATCGGGCATGGACACGCCAATCTTGCCTGCCGCCAGCGCATACGTTGCGGACATGATCAGAACAAGTGCCATCAGGATTGAAAGTACCTTTTTCATTTGAACAACTTCCTTTTTTATTAAACTTTTGCAAAAAAACCATTTTTCACATAAGCCAAGCCACGATGCGCCAACGTAAAAAGCGGTCATCTATTATCATACCGGAAACGCTTTCGTTGTCAATCACGCTTTTGGGCTTCCATACAATCTTTCCATAATGGACAGCCTTAGCTATGAATGCAAGGCAGGCCATTGTCTGCAGAAAAAAAAGTGAAAAGCACCGTGTAAAAATATAAGCGCTATATCATTTACCATTGCGGATGGGCACATTAAAAAGCTGCCGAAGATCAGAATCTCCGGCAGCTATTGCCCAAGCAATCTCACAACGTGACAGACCTGCCCTTGTCTTTCCCCGGGTTTCCCGAGAACAGGCTTTTAATCCAGGCGATTATTCTTGCAGCGGTGTCAAAACCATAGCGTTCCTTGGAGATCACGTCGAATGCCACAGCCACCAGCAGAACCAGTCCTTTGACTACCTGTTGCATGTATTGATTGACGCCCATGATGATCATGCCATTGTTCAACGTACCCATGATCAGAGCCCCGATCAACGCGCCGCTGACAGTACCAATGCCACCGGATGCTGATGCGCCGCCAATGTAACAGGCAGCAATGGCATCCAGCTCATAACCTTGTCCTGCAAGTGGAAAGGCAGAATTGAACCGGGCCGCGCAAACAAGGCCTGCCACAGCGGATAAAAGACCCATGTTGACATAAGTCAAAAACAGAAGCCGCTTGGTATTGACGCCGGAGAGCCAGGCCGCTTTCTGATTGCCGCCCAGGGCATACAAGTGCCGCCCGATTACAGTATTGCCGGTAAGGTAAGAATAGCAGACAAGAATAACACCCAACGTGACCAAAACCGTGGGAACGCCCCTGTATTGGGCCAAAACGCTGAAGAACCAAATCAATGCGGCGCTTACGATGATAAGCTTCAATACAAGCGCCAGTGGGTGCTCCGTTTCATACCCTTTCTTTTTCCGGCTTACATTTTTCAGTACCTGCGTGACGCAAAAAGCCAGAGCCACCAAAACACCTGTCAGTATGGCGGTAGAATTCAGCTTTATACCGAACAACTCGATGCTGCCAATGAAATCAGGAATGTATCCCGTAGAGAACTGTAAAAAATCCTGAGGGAAATTGCTGAGCGTGAGGCCGTTTAGAATACTCAGGGTCAGCCCTCTGAAAAGAAGCATGCCTGACAATGTAACGATAAACGCAGGAATGCCCACATAGGATATCCAGAATCCTTGCCATGCCCCTATCAGTATCCCGATGCCAAGGCACGCAACCGTGGTCAGATAGGGGTTCATCTTCCATGTCATAATGCCTGTGCCTGCGCATGCCATGACCACGGCCAAAACCGAACCGATGGACAGGTCAATGTTGCCGCCAGTCAAAATGCACAGGAGCATGCCTACCGCCAAAATCACCACATAGGCATTCTGGAATACGATGTTGGAGACATTCATGGGCTTTAAGAGCGCGCCTTTGGTGGATATCTGCAAAAAGATGACGATCGCCACCAACGCGATCAGCATGGAGTATTGCCTGATGTTTCCCTTGAACATCGATCTCAACTTGATCATGCGCTGATTTCCCCCTTGCTTGCCATGATGATATGCCCCATGATGACCTCCTGGGAAGCTTCCGCCACCGGCATTTCCGCAATCAGCTTACCCTCGTTCATCACATAGATACGGTCACACATCCCCAGTATCTCCGGCAGTTCAGAGGAGATCATCAGGATGGATTTCCCTTGGGATACCAGGGTGTTGATGATTTGATAAATCTCATACTTGGCACCCACATCCACCCCGCGGGTGGGCTCATCCAAAAGCAGGATATCGGGCTCGGAGAAAATCCACTTGCCCACCAGCACTTTCTGCTGGTTGCCACCGGATAGGTTGCCCACCAACTGCTCCACCGTAGGAGCCTTGATGCCCAGCTTCTCCTTGAGTGTTTCCGCGGATCTCTTTTCAATATCTTTGTCCAATACACCGTTTTTGCTGATAAACTCCGTCCTGGCCAGCGTCAGATTGTGCTTGATACTGTTGGATATGACCAGCCCGTTCCCCTTGCGGTCCTCGGTGATGTATGCAAAGCCTGCGTTGATTGCGTGGGGAATGCTGTTCAATGCGATTTCCTGGCCATTCTTGTATAGCTGCCCGGAAATCTTTGCACCATAGGCCTTGCCAAAGATAGACATGGCAAGCTCCGTGCGGCCTGCGCCGATGAGGCCCGCGATGCCTACCACCTCGCCCCGCCGAACCGAGATGGAAACATCGTCCACCACCTTCCGGTTGGCATAGAGAGGATGGTACACCGTCCAATTGCGTACTTCCAGTGCCACATCGCCGATGTTTCTGACCCTGGGCGGGAAGCGGTTGGTCATCTCCCGTCCCACCATCCCCCGGATAATCCGGGCTTCGCTGAGTTCGTCCGTTCCCTTTACCAGCGTTTCAATGGACTGGCCGTCCCGTATCACGGTAATTTTGTCGGCACAGTAGCTGAGCTCATTGAGCTTGTGGGAGATGAGAATGGAGGTGATCCCCTTCTCCTTTTTCAGGTGTATCAAAAGATCCAGCAGCTTTTTGGCATCACTTTCATTCAGGGAGGAGGTTGGTTCATCCAGAATGAGCAGCTTCACATCCTTGGCCAGCGCTTTTGCGATCTCCACCAACTGCTGTTTGCCCATGCCGATATCCTTGATCAGCGTACGGGGGCTATCGTGAAGGCCAACCACGCGCATAAATTGCTCGGCCTTTTGGTAGGTCAAGTTCCAGTTGACGATGCCTTTTTTCCCCTGTTCGTTGCCCAGGAACATGTTTTCACCAATGGACAGGTAGGGAACCAATGCCAGCTCCTGATGGATGATGACAATCCCCTTTTGTTCGCTGTCCCGGATGGTATGAAACCGGCATTCCTGACCCTGGTATATGATGTCCCCTTCATAGGTCCCATAGGGGTAAATGCCGCTGAGAACATTCATCAGCGTGGATTTGCCTGCGCCATTTTCACCGCAGACGGCATGAATTTGACCTTCGTCCACTGTAATGTTCACATGATCCAGCGCTTTTACGCCCGGGAACAGCTTGGTGATGTTCCGCATTTGAAGCAAGCAGTTGGGCAATGATACCGCCTCCCGTTTGGAAAGGAGAGACGGACGACCCTCGTCCGTCTCTCCGGTTGGTATGATGCTGCGAGTGCAATCAGGCTTACTTCAGTTGATCTTCGGTGTAGTAGCCGCTGTCGATGAGCAGTTCTTTGTAGTTGTTCACATCGGCGAACACGGGAGCGCACAGGTAGGTGGGAACGACGAACACGTTGTTGTTATAGGTCTTCTCGTCGTTGATTTCAGGTTTTTCGCCCTTCATGATAGCCTGCACCATACCGACCACTTTCTCGGCCAGAGTACGGGTATCCTTGAAGATGGACATGGACTGTTTGCCGGCGATGATGTTCTTGGTGTTGGCAATGTCGCAGTCCTGACCGGTGATGATGGGGAAGGTCTCAAAGCCGGCAGCGGCCAGAGAGTTGGTAGCGCCAAGGGCCGTGGAGTCGTTGGAGCAGAGCACCGCATCCAGCTTGGTTCCGCCGGTATAGAAAGCGGCGATCAGGTTATCCATACGGGCCTGGGCGATATCCGTCTTCCAGGTGGGGGTGGCAACAGCCGCGAACTCCAATTGGCCGCTGGGGATGACGATCTTGCCGCTGTCGATGTAGGGCTTCAAAACATCGATGGCGCCCTGGTAGAAATACAGCGCATTGTTGTCACCGGGGTCACCGGCAACGATTTCCATGTTGAAGGGGCCGGCAGCGTTTTGCAGGTCCAGAGCAGACTCAATGTACTTGCCCTGAATGGTGCCTACCATGTAGTTGTCGAAGGTGGCATAGTAGCTCACGGCATCGGTGTCCATGATAAGGCGGTCATAAGCGATGACTGTGACGCCCGCGGCTTTGGCATCCGCCAGCACCGTGCCCAGCGAACCACCGTTGATGGCGGAGATAACCAGCACCTTGCAGCCGCCGGCAATCATGGCTTCCAACTGGGTGACCTGGGTGGCTACATCGTCGTTGGCGAATTGCAAGTCCACTTCGAATCCGGCTTCAATCAGCTTGGCTTTCATGTTCTCGCCGTCCTGGTTCCAGCGCTGCAGGCTCTGGGTGGGCATGGACACACCGATCTTTTCGGCGGCCAGCGCGCCAGTGATGGACAGACACAGCACCAATGCCAGTAAGATCGCAAGTACCTTCTTCATAGGAACAACTCCCTTTTTTTATTTTTTAGGCATCTTGCTGCCTAAAATACATTACTTGGCTTCTCAACCGTACCGGATACCCTTTTGCCGGTAAAAAAAGCACAGCAAAAAATAGCGACAAAGCCATGCAAAAGAGGATAGCTTCTTCATGACCTGCCCGTCACACTGTTATCAAAAGCAAAACAATGATTCGGGATTAAAGTGGTGGTTCCTTTCAGGGAGAGTATATTATGAAATATTGCTTATATGTGTACTGCTTTATTGTGCGCTGTTGCTTTTATGATTAATGTGCTCGAGCACATAATATACAAATATCATACAGGATATTTCATTGGTTGTCAATTGTGATTTTTGATGTTTTACTTTAGAAAAACGATGATAAAAGGGGAAAAAGGGCAGACACCTCGTCAAAAACAGGAAAAGACAAGCAAAAAACATAACCATACCGCAATCAAGGAAAGGAATTGGCCTATGCTTTGTGATATGCTGTAAACATGCCGGCCGGCCAAGATAGCGTGGGATGATCAGAATGGACCTGGACCTGATGCAAAAAAGCATCGATTTCATCGAGGAAAACCTGAAGGCGGAGTTAACCCTGGAAGATATCGCATCTCATGCGGGGTTTTCGCCCTTCCACTTTCGCCGCATGTTTCAAAATGCCGTAGGCATGCCGGTGATGGCATATGTGCTCAGGCGGCGTCTAATGCATGCATCCTATCAAATCTCCCGGGGCATGGGCGCCGTTCAGGCAGCGATGGACTTTGGCTTTGACACCTACGCCGGTTTTTACAAGGCCTTTGTC
>JAEZLW010000174.1 GCA_023415145.1 Bacillota bacterium
CCAGGACCTCTTTCGCTTCCTCTTCCTGCCCATCCATCATCATCTGAACCAGTGTCCCCCAGGCCACCACATCCCCATGAAGGCAGGCCTTGATTTGCGGCAGGTCCTCCATGGCATAGTAGAGGGAATGGGCCAGCGCGCCGTTATACTCCTCCCGGACCAGCAGCGATACAAGCCCAGCACTCACAATCACGGACTGTACCGCCTCACGGAGTTCCATAGAATCCATCCCGTTTTCGCAGTCATAGAGCGCCTTTTCCCCCAAACGGGAAAGGGGCTCATAGCAGGTGCGGGCGATGGACAGCCCTAACGCATCCTTGTAGCTTAACTCTTCATTCCTGGCGGAAAAGCCGCTTTCAAAATACTTGGCGATGGCGTCTCCCATCCCGGCCCGAAGATACTTGGCCGGTGCGTGGGCAATGACACCGGTATGGATACATACGAACTCCGGCGGTCCTTCTAGAAACTGAAATTGATCAAAGGCACCGTCTTCATGATACAACACCGAAAGAGCTGTCACCGCCGCGCAGGTGGCCGCGATTGTGGGCAGGGTGATCACAGGCAGACCTGCAAAATGAGCACAGGCCTTGGCGGTATCGATGGCTTTCCCGCCGCCCATGCCGGCGATCACCTGGGCGTTATGAGCAAGCGCCCTTGCCGCCAGCGCTTTGGCGTCATCTCTGGTGCAAGGCCCGGTGTAACGAACAGCCTCGGTGAGCGTTATCCCCTTGTATAAAACCGCCTGCTCAAAAAGCGGCAACCCCGCAGCCAGCGCTTTTTCGCCGCCGATCAAGAATATGCGCTGCCCCAAAGCGGAAAGAACAGCAGGCAAAGCTTCGTACGCTTCCGGCCCGATGGTATAGCGGGGTAACACCACACTGCCCGTATTTTTAGCACCCTCTGTCATTTATACCTCCGTGAGCCTGGAAAGCCTTCTTAATGCTTCCTGAAGCGTTGCCTTTTCCCTTGCAAAGTGCAGCCGGATCAGGTGGTTTACGGGCTCCCTGAAAAAGCTGGAGCCGGGTACGGCGGCCACACCGATGTTTTTGATCATCCATTCGCAAAACTGCAAGTCAGACCAACCGCTAAACTGTTCCTTTTGCAGGAACTTCGCAATGTCCACCATGACAAAGTACGATCCCTGGGGTACGGTATGGGCCAGGCCAATGTCATCCAGCCCACTTAAGAAGATACTCCGCTTTTGTGTATACAGATGCTTCAAGTCTTCATAATATTCAGGTCCCATCATAAGCCCGGCCACGGCAGCTGCCTGCAAGGGTGCCGCGGCGCCCACCGTCAGAAAATCGTGGACCTTCTTGGCGCTTTCGATCACAGCCTCCGGCCCGATCAAATAGCCTAACCGCCAGCCGGTGATGGAATACGTCTTAGAAAGGGAGCTGCAGGTGATTACGCGATCGTAAAGGCCAGGCAGCGACGCCGCACAGACATGCTTCCAAGGATCAAAGACAATATGCTCATACACTTCATCCGTTATAATGAATGCATCGTGCCGCTGGGCCAATTGCCCGATGTACAAAAGCTCTTCTTTGGTAAACACCTTACCGCAGGGGTTGGAGGGGTTGCAAACAATAATGGCCTTGGGCTTTTGTAAAAAGGCACTTTGAAGTATGTCTTTATCAAACTTGAAATCCGGCGGTGTCAGCGGGACGAAAATCGGCTCAGCCCCGGAGAGGATCGCGTCCGCCCCATAATTTTCATAGAAGGGAGAAAACACGATCACCTTATCGCCGGGATTGCACACTGTCATCATGGCGCTCATCATGGCTTCGGTGCCGCCGCAGGTGACCACAATCTCTTTTTCGGGGTTGATATCCCTTAAGATGGCCGCGCTTTGCTTTTTGGCCAGCGCCTGACGAAAGTCCTGTGCGCCGAAGGTGATGGAATACTGGTGGGGTCCTTCGCTTGCGATTTCCCGCAGCGCATCGGTAATGGCCCTGGGCGGCGGAAAATCAGGAAAGCCCTGCGATAGATTGATGGCATCGTATTCGTCGCTGATGCGCGTCATGCGGCGGATCACTGAATCTGTAAAGGTTTGTACCCGGCGGCTGAGTTCTGGCATTTTACGGCTCCTCAACTGTATAATTCTGTGAATATTCAGTATAACAAGCTTTAGTATACCACAAGCAACCTTGTTTGCATAGAAGTTTCACATCGATTTTTTGCTGTGGATTTTCTATATCTTGCAAGACTTTGACGGATATGTCACCCTCTCTCGGAACAACATGCATAAATTTTCATAAAAATGTATTGACATTTATCCTGCATAGGTATACAATGAGCCACATCAAAGATCGCAAGGAGGAAACCCCAATGAAGAAGCTGCTCGCACTCTCCATGGTTCTGGCCATGCTCTTTACAGTCACCGTCGCGCTCGCATCCCCTGCCAACCGTCTGGAGAAGATCAAGGCCGATGGCAAGCTGATCGTCGCCACCTCCCCCGACTACCCTCCTTATGAGTTTCTGGACTTAAACGGCAACCCCGTGGGTGCCGATATCACCTTCGCCCAGTATATCGCCGACAAGCTTGGCGTTGAACTGGTGGTGCAACCCATGACCTTTGACGCCGTGCTGGCCGCCATTGGCACCGGCAGCGCCGACCTGGCTATCGCCGGCCTCACCTACAAGGAAGAGCGCACCGCTTCCATGGATTTTTCCGATCCTTACTTCAATGATGGCAACCAGGTGATCGTTATCCGCAAGGAAGACGCCGAGACCATCAAGACCCTGGCTGACTTCAAAGGCAAGTCCGTGGCCGCGCAGAACGCGTCCTTGCAGCAGTCGCTGGTCACAGATCAACTGACAGAGTCCACGCTGGCGCAGATTACTCAAATCGACGAAGGCATCCTGCTGCTCAAATCAAAGCAGGCTGATGGAATCGCTCTGGCAGCCGTCGTAGCCGAACCTTTGGTGGCAAACAATCCCGACCTGGTCATCTGCGAGACTCCTTTCGACTACGCACCCGCCGGCGCTCTTGTAGCCGTCGTGAAGGGCGAAGCCGAACTCCTGGCCGCCATCAACGAGGCCATCGCGGAAGTAATCGGCGACAACGGGCTGTACGTACAGTGGATCAACGACGCCACCGCTCTGAATGCCCAGCTTGCCACCGGAACCACCCCGAATCCGTAAGGCAAACATACAGCAACAGCAGCTTGCCGCCGTATACTTTCTACGGCGGCAAGCTTTTCCTATGAGATCTGCTTTCCAAAGGAGCGTAACTATGCATACAGCCGCCAAGATCGCCATCCTGGGCACAGGTCACGTTGGCAGCCATGTGGCCTTGGAATGTATCCGCCAGGGGCTTGCCAAGGAATTGGTGCTTCTGGACAAGGACCGTGCAAAGGCCCGCGGCCACGCCGCCGACCTGCGGGATGCAACTGCATATTATTCAAACACGGTGCATGTTTATGAAGGATGGTATGAGGAGATTGCAGATGCCAGTCTGGCGGTGATGTGCGCCTGCGCCACAGGGTATGAAAGCTCCGACAGGCTCAAGGAGCTGGAACCTACCTTGAAAGTAGCCCACGATGTGGCCGAGGGGCTGAAAAGCTGCGGTTTTCACGGGATATTGATTTCCATTTCCAACCCCTGTGACCTGATTGCACAATACCTGCAATACAAAACGGGCCTCACCGTCATCGGCACGGGCACGATGCTGGATTCCGCCCGTTTCCGTGTGCTTTTGGCATGTGCGCTCAAAGTGGATGTATCCTCCGTCCAGGGCTATTGTCTGGGTGAACATGGTGATAGTCAGGTGCCCGCCCTGAGTACCGTTACAGTTGGCGGATTACCATTGAAGGAAGTTACCTCCATCCACCCAGGCATCGATTTTGATAGCATCTGCCGGGAAACGGTCACGGCCGGCTGGAACATTGTCATGGGCAAGGGCTGCACGGAGTTTGGCATCGGTTCTGCCGCGGCCAGGCTGATTCGGGCCATCGCAAACGACGAGCAGGCCATTCTTCCCTGCTCCGTCCTTTTATGCGGCCAATACGGCGGCGAAGGCATTTACGCCAGCGTTCCTTGCCGCGTGGGCAAGTTGGGCGCATCGCCGCTTCCGGAATTTATACTGGACGACGGTGAACTTAGAGCCCTGTCCCACAGCTTTCAGGTGCTGCATAGCCATCTCCCCAAAGAAATACTCTCATGAATTGCGCAAAGGATTTTCAATAAAATGCAAAACGTTTTGGAAACACTGAAAAAGTATGTATCCATACCAAGCGGTACACTGGATATTGACGATGTGACAGCCCTTGCCAAAGTGATTGCCGCAGATTTTGAGCGCTTGGGCATGACTGTCAAACTGATTCCCGGCACAAACATGGGCCCGGTGGTAGCGTGCGAATTCGGCCACGGAGCAAAGCAGCTCATGCTGATGGGGCACATGGATACGGTTTTCCCGCGGGCCGAATGCCAGCCATTCCAAGTGGAGGACGATGTGGCCCACGGCTCCGGCATATGTGACATGAAAGGCGGCATCGCCGTCATGTTCCACGCGCTGAAAAATGTACTGCCCCTTGTTAACAAGGAAAAATACACGGTCAAGGTGGTTTTGAACCCGGATGAGGAAATTGGGTCTCCCGAAAGCGCGCCCATCATTCTAAAAACCGCCCAAACCTCCTTCGCAGCATTGAGTTTCGAGCCTGCCCGCAAGGGAGGTGCACTCACCTGCGAACGAAAGGGTGTGACCTCCTTTACGGTGCGCTGCACGGGCATACGCGGCCATTCGGGAGCGAATTATTTGGAGTGTGCCAGCGCTATCCAGGAGCTTTGCCAAAGGATCAGCGCCATCTATGCGCTCAGGGACGACAGCCGCGATATTTCCGTGAATATCGGCATCATACAGGGCGGTACGGCGGAGAATGTGGTGGCTGACGAGGCGGTAGCCCATGGCGAGTTCCGCTATTATGACGAGTCTTTTAGGCAGGAGCTGATGGATAAGCTGCTTGTCCTTTGCGTAACTCCGGGCATCCCAGGCACCACAACCGGTATAACCTGGGGCAACACCCATCCGGCGCTGAAAGCCACTGAGCAAAGCATGGCACTGGTAGCATTGGCACGGCAAATCGCTGCGGAATACGGCGTTTCCCTCACCGCGGAAAGTACCGGAGGAGCAGGTGACATTGCCATCGCAGGGCTAGCCGGCATCCCCGTGCTGGACGGCCTGGGGCTGGAAGGGGACGGCATGCATACCATCATGGAACGGGCCTACATCGGGAACATTGATTTTCATGTTGCGCTGGCGGAGCGGATCATGCTGGCGCTGCTGTCCTGAAAACATACCGGCAAAAATGCGGGGAGGAAGAAACAGTGATTTCTTCCTCCCCGCCGCTTTCATGTTCAGCCATGCAACCAAATGTCTTCATCGCTCCAGTAGATGTGCAGAAGGTATTGGATCATCATATACCCCGCTTTGCCTTCCACACGCACCTTTATCCAGCCGTCCCGGTGATATTCGCCAATGGCTTCCACCTGCGTGCCGTTGAAGTACCTGCCCAGGGATTTGCTCTTTAAGGAGGGTTCCTGCCGCAGGTGCAGCCGGTCCTGTGCGTTGGGATTGGCAACCACATAGCAATCGCGGTTTTGTATCCCGTTTGGGGCTACATTCAGGTTTTGTACCGGCACATACCCCTCGCGCCCCAGTATCTGGACATGGTACCACACGCCCACCGTATCCAGGATACGCATGGATACGTCATCTTTCACAACTTCAGATGGCGCATCCTCAGAAGGTTCGGCATACAACCGCAAGGGTTCCCTCATATCCTGACGCTTCCTTCCCCAGGTGATGCGCACCAAGTTATTGTATTTGTCGGTAAACATCAGGCTTTCCAAAGGCATATATCCCTGCGCGCCATACAACTGTACATGGGCCCAATCACCAATCGTTTCCAATACTTGAACAGTGGTGCCGTTAGCATACTTCCCCAGGCTCTTTGCGCCTTTTTTCGGCTTTGCAAGAAGGTTCAGTAGATCCTGATTGCTTGCATTGTTGACCACGGCCGACTGTGTTTGCCTGTTTGTAGGCTTTACCTTTTTAGGCACACCGCCCGGTTCAGCCCAGAGGATATCCATCTCCCAGGCATGCCAATAGCCGGCTGAACCTTTTGCGGCATACAACACAAAATCCGGACTATGGCGAAGGAACACGGAGTTGCCAAGCTCTTTCACGCCATCGGGGATTTGCATGTACGCAAGGGAAGAGCAGTTATCAAAAGCATAATCATCCAGTATCTCAAGCCCCGGCGGCAGTGTGATGCCGGAAAGGGCAATGCAGTTGCCAAAGGCACCAACTCCAATTTTTGTGAGGGTTATGGGCAAAGACACCCGTTCAAGCGCGGTACAGTTGTAAAACACCTCATCGCCTATCTCTGTAATGCCGCGGGGGATGGTGATGGTTTGCAGCATATCGCATTCGGCGAAGGCCCGATGGCGTATGCGCTTTGTTCCCGGTGGCACGTCATAGGACAACCCATGCATGGACGGGTAGAAGATCAGCTCATCCCCGTCAAAGAGTACGCCGTCGATGCTCTGATAGCGCGGATTGCCCTCGGCCACCTCCACGCGCCGAAGTGCTCCGAAGTCGGGAAGTGCTCCATCTCCTATTTCCCGAAGGGAAGCGGGAAGGCAAACCTCCTCCAACCCGCCAAGGTCGGAAAACAAATGCTCCACAAGTTTCGTGACCCCATCCGGTACCGTAATGCCGGTAAGGCCGTCATTGTCACCAAAAGCATGGGCAGCAATGTGAAGTGTACCAGGAGGAATCTCATACGCGCCTTTTCTGCCCGCGGGGTATGTAAGCAGTGTCTTTCCGTCCCGGCTGAACAGCACCCCCTCATACGTTTGAAAATGCTTGCTTCCCTCCGCCACCACGATCTGCTCAAACGCACCGTATGCCGGCAGCGCCGAACCACCGATGGATTGGAGAGAGGCCGGAAGATAAAGCTGTGTAAGCCCGCCCAGGCTTGAAAATGTGCCATCGAGAAGCTCCGTGACACCCTCGGGCACGGTGATGCCAGACAGGAAGCTATTGCTGCCAAACGCACCCGGCTTGATGGCGGTTGTACCCGGTGGAATATCGTAGTACCCGCTTCTTCCCGAAGGAAAAGCAGCCAGCGTCTTGCCATCTTTGCTGAACAATACCCCATCGATGCTTTGGTAATGGAGGCTGCCTTCCGCCACAGTGATCTGCTCCAGTGCTCCGCTATAAGGAAACAGCCACTCACCAACCGTTTTCAATGAGGCCGGCAGGGAGATTTCCCGCAATTCCCTCAGACCAAGCAAAGCCCCGTCCTCAAGCTGCGTAACCCCTTCGGGGACAGTAAGCCGGGTAAGCATGTCATTATAGCCAAAGGCCTCACGCCCGATGGACACAGTGCCAACAGGGATGTCATACTTATCGCCTTTGCCTTTGGGAAAAGCCAGCATCTTTTTCCCGTCTTTGCTGAAAAGCACTCCGTCAATGTCCCGATAGGCTGTGTTATCCGCCGCAACGACATACGCTTGCAGGTTTTCACCGGTACCCCACAAAATGTCACCCACTTGGGCAAGCCCAGCGGGGAAAACGATTCTTTCCACCTCCGGACACATGTATAAAAGGTCGGTAAAAGAAAATACCCGGTTCAGATCGGTGACCTCCGCGCCAACCACCAGCTCCGTAACCGTTCGATTTTGCTCCGCTACCACGTTCGCCAAATACTGCACCGGGTACCCGCTCACCATGTCATGTGCGGTAATGGATTCGGCCCCTTGTGCAAAACCGGCAAGGCAGGCATAACCATCCCTGAACTCATACACGATGCCGTCAATGGTTACCGTATCGGCATAAGCCATGGGAACAAAAAGGAAAAACAGGCATACGGCGCACAACAGCGCGCAAAGGCATATCCTGCGCATTTACGCTCCTTCCTCCCTCATTGCGGGGGCAATTCCATCATGGGAATATAGCCTGCCTGAGCAATACACCTTTGCCCTTCTTCTGTGAGCATCCAGTTAAGGAACAACCCGCCCGTTAACTGCTCCTCCCCGGCCCTGATCACACCGTAGTAGCTGGTGGTAAAGGGATATGTTCCATTGCGCAGGTTCTCCGGAATAGACGCTATGCCATTTACGGATAGTACCTTGATGGCATCACTCTTGTACAGGGTATCGATATAGAACCTGTAGGTATAGCCCAGGCTGTAAGGGCCGTTTTCATAATCCCCCACCCTTCTGACCAGCCCTTCCATATCACTGGTGACGTAGTTGGGCTGTGCGGCCAAAAGGGGCAGGCCCTTCATTACCAGGTTCTCCATGGCTGTCTGGCTTCCGGAATTCTTCCCCCTTTGGTAGGCCAGTATCTTTTCATCCGGGCCACCTACTTCAATCCAATTGACAATCTCCCCGGTGTAAATCTTTTGAATCTGCTCCACTGTAAGGTTATTGACCGGATTGTCCTTGTGGGTGATGAACACAAAGGCGTCATAGCATACCGGCTTTTTGACAAGGGTCACACCGTTTTCCGCTGCCATGACAAGCTCCTCATCAGACGGCTCTGTGGCAATGATGATATCCACCGGGTGGTTTTCATCCATCGCTGCAGACTGCGAGGGCAGCAGCGCTGAGCCGTTGGGCTTTTTCATGATCAGATGCTCATAGGCTTTATGCGTGGTGGAGAGGAAAGAGAACGCCTTCACTTCATCCTCCGAAAGCCTCAAATGCTGACGGGCAAACTCCATGACCATCGGCACAGACACGGTAGAACCGTCGATGCTGGGATAAGCGCCAAACGCCATTTCATACAGCGGCTGACCACCGGTAGAGCCGATTTGCGCCTTCCCGCCCAATTGAAAGTTGCTGTTTGTCACAATCTGCTGCCAATCCTCCGGCCTGTTCAATTCCTGGTTGATCTGCCCCCACGAACCCTCGCCCTGCGCCACCGGCAACAAAACCAGCATGGATGCACACAACAAAAGAGCCCATATTCCCGCCCGCTTTTTCATGTTGTTCCTCCCGCCTATCCTTTTTCGTCTCATCTGCAAATCAAACGGAAGCCTATGGATAATTTATCCACAAGACAGGAGAAAATAACACGCATGATGGCACAATGAATATATTGACAGAAAAAAAATGGCCTGCTATGCTGTGGGAAACAGCATCCGCATGCCAGTATGTACATGCATCATTCAGCAAACCTTTTCAAACCACATTTATCTGTCAATGATGAAGGAGAAACTCCCATGAAGAAAAGAACGGCAGCCTTCCTGCTGGCCTCACAATTGCTCTTGACTTTTCCCCTGGGCGGCTGTAAAGCTGTCGAAGGGAATGAGGCCGGTTCAAAGAATACACAGGATGAAACCTATTATCCTGCAAACACATGGCGCACCTCCACCCCGGAGGAGCAGGGGATGGATTCGCAGGTGCTTTTGAGAATGTTTGAAACCATTCAGGCCGAAAAGGTGCCCATCCACAGCGTGCTTCTCATCCGCAATGGATATCTGGTATGTGAAGCGTACTTACAGCCATTTCACAGGGATACACGCCATGACCTGTTTTCCGCAACCAAAAGCTTTACCTCCATACTGACCGGTATTGCCATTGCAGAAGGCAAAATCAAAGGTGTGGACCAGAAGATCGCGGATATCTTCCCGGAACTTACGATGCCGGAAAATGATTTGAACGTTGAGGATTCCACCCTTAAGAACATACTGACCATGACGGCCGGCCATACAACCGATTCCGTGGATGCCGTATATGGCAACCGGAACTGGGCTCAAACGTTTTATAGCCTGCCGTTTTCCACAAAGCCCGGAACACGCTTTTTGTATGACAGCGGCGCATCGCACCTGCTGGCCGCAGTCCTTCAAAAAACCACCGGACAGGATGTGGAAGCCTACGCCAGGGAGAAACTGTTCGAGCCCCTGGGCATTCGCGGTTATGCCTGGGAAAAATCCCATGAAGGCATCCATACCGGCGGATGGGGCCTGCGCATCACGCCTATGGACATGGCGAAGTTCGGATACATGGTTTTGAACAAGGGTGTCTGGAACGGAAGTCAAATAGTGCCAGTGAAATGGGTCGAAACGGCAACACGAAAGCATATTGAAAGCTATCGGGACGAAAACAGGGGCGATGACTACGGCTACCAATTCTGGATGAACCCCTTCGGCGGCTTCAGGGCGGACGGCTTTGCCGGGCAGTTTGTGTACATATTGCCGGAATATGATATGGTAGCCGTTTTCACCAGCGGCATCAATTACACTGAAAAGTACCAGCCCGTAACGCTGATGAGCGATTTTGTCTTGCCCTCCGCAAAATCAAAAGAAGCCCTTCCCATAAACGCTAAGGCCAATGAAGCCTTGGCATCATGCCTCAAGGAGCTGGAAAATCCCACTCCAAAGGTTATGCCTCCCCTGCCCGAAACAGCCAGCCGCATCAGCGGCAAAACATATGGCGTGAATGCTTTTATATCCAATTTCTCTTTGGTGTTCGACAGTTCGGATACCTGCACACTAAACATCGGGCAGCAGGGCAAGAGAATCTCGCTGCCCGTGGGGCTAGACTCTGTGTACCGCATATCAAACGTCAAGCAGGTAGGTACGCTGGTCTGGTATCCCCCCTACCAAGGCGTGGCACTGAAAGGCCGCTGGGAGGGAGACAACACTTTCATCATCGATTGGCAGTATGTGGAGGAACCGTATCACGAGGAATACAAATTTACTTTTGAAGGCGATACCGCCACCATGGAGGTAAAGGAATACGTGGTGGGCTGCGCGGGGCCGATGCAGCCTTATGCCGCGTATCAGGCAGTTATAAGGGACAAATAGCCGATAGGTCATCCGGGCAAAAACAATAGGAAATCAAGCAAAAAATGCCGTTCACAGTGAGCGGCATTTTCTTGTACATGCTTTGTAACCGTATTGAACCAAAGGCACTGACCCTTTCAATTCGCATGATCCGGCAAAGGCTTTTTGCCCATTGCATACAGCAGGCTTTCGATGACGTCGCGCAGCGAATAAGCGCTTAAAAAGAACGCATTGAAAGGCAAACATAGATAAGCCCATCGCTTTTCGATCCGAAGCACCGGCATGGTCTGGCTGGCGCCTTGCGTCAGTTTCGCACCGTAATACAACAGGTAAAGAAAGAAAACAAGGGCGATCAGATTGGTGAAAAACTCCAGGTAGTAGAAACCTTTCCTTTTGCCGTACTTCATCCGCAGCAGATCAATTTGAAAGTGTTCTTTGTTCCGGCAAAGCACCGATGCTCCCAGCATCACCATCCATGCAAACAGAATCTCAGCGACTTCGCTGTACCAGTTCATCCAACTGCCCAGTGAAAACTGGCGGACAGCTACGTTGCCAATCAACAGCACGAACAGGCAGATCATACACGTCATCGCCAAAGCGAGCAGCGCCTTGCCTATGATATTGTCCAGTTTGGCCAGCCACTTCATTTCACGCACCTCCTAACCTAAAAGGTTGGGCAAAAACATTGAAAGCGGCGACCAGAAGGCAACCACCAGGAGGATCAGGAAAATGCCCAGCAGGTACGGCGTGACTTCTTTGGACAGGTGTACGACATCCACATCGCATATGCTGGATACCGCATACAGGCTCATACCAACGGGTGGTGTCAACAGGCCGATCATACTGGCCAGGATCATCACCACACCAAATTGCACAGGGTCCATCCCCATCGCCGCAACGATGGGCATGAAAATGGGGGTAGCAATCAGTATGACGGCCGTGCCCTCGATAAAGCAGCCAAGTACCAGCAACACGAAGATGATGATCAGCATTTGCAGGCCGGGAATGGTTGTCATGGCCGTCATGCCCTGTATGATTTCATTGGGGATCCGCTGGTGCGTCAGAAAATATGCCAGGAAATTGGCAACCGCAATAATGAACAATGTTTTCCCTGATTGCAGCAGCGATTGTTTAATAACGCGCAATACATCCTTGAGCTTCAGCTCCCTGTACACCACCGTGCTTAAGATCAGCGCATACAGGCAGGCAACGACAGCCGCCTCGGTGGGGGTGAAGAAGCCGCCCCAGATCCCGCCAATGATGATCACAACAGTCATCAAGGATGGCAAGGCCTTGACGAAAGCCTTGGCACGCTCCTTGAACGGCATTTTGTTGTCTACAGGATACTTTTTGCGTTTGCTGGTGATATAGACGCTTATGCCCATCACAACCGCCATCAGCAGCCCTGGAATAAACCCTGCCAGGAACAGTTTCCCCACGGATGTACCCGTGATGGATGCATAAACGACAAAGGGGATGCTTGGCGGCACAACAGGCCCGATGGTGGAAGACGCCGCCGTTATACCGGCGGAAAACCGCTTGTCAAAGCCGGCATCGCCCATGGCTTTCATTTCAATCACGCCAAGGCCCGCGGCATCAGCCACTGCCGCCCCGCTCATACCGGAAAAAATCAGGCTTGATAAGATATTCACCTGCCCCAGGCCGCCAGGCCAATGACCGCAGCAAGCCCTGGCAAAGTGGAAAATCCGGTTCGTAATACCGCCGGTGTTCATAAGATTGCCGGCGAGGATGAAGAACGGAATGGCAAGCATGGTGATGCTGGTAGCCCCGACGTAAATGCGCTGCGGCATTACCGCCATGAAATTTGCCTGCCCCAACGCTGAGAAAATGCCTACCGATGTGATGCCCATGCTGGCGGCGATGGGCACGCCGAAGATCATCAAACCTATCAAAAGTACGGATACGATGAGAGATACCATACGGGTTTCCTCCTTTGCGGGAGTGTCCTGAAGGAAATATTCATATAGCCGCAAAGCAGCAGCCGGCATGGCTCGGCTGCCACTTTGCGTTGAGGATGCAAGGGGAGTTTATTCCCTTAACTCCTCCACCATCGCAAGGAAGGTGTCAATGTATTCCTGGTTGCCGGCGTATGCGGCAATTTTGGAATAGGAGGATTCCATCATGGCCGCGAATGCTGCGGTATCGGGATACGTGACGGTCATGCCTTCGGCTTCCAGCTTGGCAATGTAGTCCGCATCGCCGTTCTTGATGGCCGCGCGCATGGTCTCGGCCGCGTTCTTGCTCTCCTCGGTAATGATCTGCTGATATTCGGGAGAAAGGGAATCCCATACCTTTTTGCTCATGACAAGGTTCATGGAGTTATATACGTGCTTGGTGAGAGCAAGATACTTCTGCGTTTCGTAGAGCTTGTTGAAGTATATCACGCTCAGCGGGTTTTCCTGACCGTCCACCGTGCCTTGCTTCAGGGCAAGATACAGTTCATTAAAGGCGATTGCCTGCACATTGGCGCCCAGCGCTTCCATACAGGACTGGAGCTGAATCTCGCCGGGCGTCCTGATCTTCAGGCCCGCAACGTCAGCCGGCGTATTGATGGGCCGAACCGAATTGGTCAGGTTGCGGAAGCCATAATCCCAGCTGCCGATGAAAACAAGACCCTGAGCCAACAGTTCATCCTTGGTCCACTCATAGAAGGGGCCGTCCAGTACCCGGTAAGCATGGTCATAATCTTCAAACACAAAGGGCAGCATGACGGTAGCAAACTTCTTGGAGTACTTGTCCAATGAACCCTGGGTGCCCAAGGTCATGTCCACCACGCCCAGGATGTTCTGTTCGAGCATCTCATCAGGCGCACCCAGCTGATTGCTGGGGAAAACTTCGATAACGATGTCACCGTTGGTGCGTGCGTTTACCGCATCAGCAAACTGCTGGGCAGCGATCCCGCCCGGATGGTCGACGGCGGCATAATGAGCCAGTTTCATTTGATAGGTGGCTGCCATCGCGGTGGCGGAGAATGAGAGCACGAGCGCCAGTGTAAGGACGATTACCAGTAGCTTTTTCATACGCTCCTCCTTATGGTTTTGATTGATATGCAACGGGATACCCGATCCCGTGAAGCCCGATGTGGTTTACCTGCTCTTCCTGATGCTGTCCAAAACACCCTTGAACCAGGTGGAAATATTCACTTCCTGCTTGTTTTTTGGGTAATGACCCAGTTCGTCCGGCATGGTGCCATACTTTTGCATCCGCTCCACATGCCCGCCCTTGTCTGTACGCGGAGGAGAAAAAATGTCTATGCCCTTAAAACCTGTGGTGGTTTTCCCGCCGTGGATTACGCCGCCGGGATGGATGCATACATCGCCCGCTTCCATGTGGATTTCCTGACCGTCAATCACGTGGTCTTCCGTACCTTCCAGCATGATCAAAATCTGCTCGGCATCGTGGGAATGCAGCGGAAAGGTAGCACCCGGAGGATTTTGGATAAAGCTGATCTGTATGTTGTCGCCCAGCAGGAATTGTGTAACGATGTTCTCCTGTTCTACAAGGGGGGTGAAAGGGAGTTCGTCTATCTTGTATACATATTTTCGTTTTTTATCCATTCGCAAAAACCTTCCTCTCTCGACAATTGGCAATAATAACACAAACCATGTTCATTATCTCGTTCATTACGCGCTAGTGATCACTTGATTTGAATGATATCACAACGCAAATAGGGATGTCAAGCAATATTTTCACCGTTTTGCTTGTATACAAGTTGTGACTGTGATATAATAGACACATCGAATTGGAAAGGGCAGTGCAATGAGCGATATGTTCCAAGAAGCATCTCCCCGGCAATTGACAAATGATGATGTATATAAAGTTCTGCGCAATGAGATATTAAAGCTTAAAATACAGCCAGGCGAAGCGCTTAGTGAGAATTATGTGGCAAGCCGCTTCAATATATCACGAACACCTGTGCGGAGTATTTTTGTCCGTCTAGCACGCGATGGCCTGCTGGATGTTCACGGCAGAAAGGGTACATTTGTTAGTTTGATTGACCTGGACATGGCGGAGCAGATCATTTTCATGCGCATACAGGCGGAGCTTGCCGTGATGACCTATATTGCAAAGCATCCGGACAATATGCTGTTTAAAGCGCTCCGCCAGAACCTGGAGAAGCAAAAAAATCTTCTGGAAGCCGATGTGGATGATGAGGATTTTTATCGAATCGATTCCCAATTCCACGGCTTATGCATGAGTTCCCTGCACAAGCAGAAGCTTTGGAAAATGATACAGAGCATGGATGTGCATTATTCCCGTTATCGTCATCTTGATTATTCTGCAGCGCGAAGCGAAAATGTCTTCAATACACTTTTTTCTGAACACAGCAATCTGTATGAATGCATGATAAAGGGCCGGATGGAGGAAATCCGTTTTGTTCTCACGTCTCACCTATACGGCGGTATGCTGCGTATCAATACACGGCTGGCCACGGAATACCACACCTTCTTTACAGACAGCACACGCTCCATTGAAGAGATCCTGCTGGATGTCAAGCTGACGCTGAACGATGCTTTGGGAAGCGCGGCTGTATTGCCCGTCAAATAAGCCAATGACAATGGTTTGATCTTTCATTGATGCAAAAGAGATGGGATACAATGACCAAGTATGTTCTATTCACAGGTTCTACCGGCGGCTTGGGAGAGGTATGCATCAAGGCGCTTTCCCTAACAGGCCGCTACACTGTGTTTGCCGCTGGAACAAACACAAAAAAACTGACTGAATTGCAATCGTTTGAAAACGTGATACCCCTTGAAATGGATATCACGAATGATAATAGCGTGCTGGCCGCTCAAAGGATCGTTGCAGAACGCGCAGGAAAGCTGGATGCCATCGTCAACTTTGCCGGGCTTAGCGCTTTTGCCTCCATGGTGGAAGGCGACTGTGTAAAACGATCACAGCGGCTGATTGACGTGAATGTGCTGGGCATGATCCGGGTGAACCGTGCCTTTTTTGAACTGCTTCTAAAGGGAAAGGGCAGGATCATCAACTGTTCCTCCGAAGCCGGCTGGATGACGGCCCAGCCCTTTGCCGCTCCTTATTTTCTATCCAAGCATGCCGTGGAGGCTTACAGCGACAGCCTAAGGCGGGAGCTGATGTTTCTTCACATCCCCGTGATCAAAATACAGCCCGGTTCGTTTCAAACCAATATGACGCAAAATACGCTGGCCGGTTTTCATCAAACGCTTCAAGAGACACAGTATTACAAAAGCGTTCTTGCAAGGTTGAAACCCCTGATGATGCAGGAACTTACGCACGACAATGATACGGGCAAACTGGCGGGAGTGGTCCTTCATGCCCTGACGGCAAAACACCCAAAGCTAAAATACCGTATCGGCACCGGAAAGCTGCTGGCCATGCTTGAGCTGTTGCCTGAAAAAGGCGTTGATCTGCTATACAAATGGCTGTTCAAGCTGCTGCCGCAAAAAGAATAATTTCTTGTTACAAAACGGAAACAGCCCGCAAAAGCTTCTGGAAAGAAACCTTTGGCAGGCTGTATTCTTTTTCGGTAATTTACCGCAGGGCGTCTTCCCACTCCTTGGGCAGGTAATCCTTCGTATTTTGAAGCATCTCCCGAAACATGCGCTCGCCATCAGAAGGGCTTATAAAAGAAAGCTGCGGATCAAAAAGGAACGTCGCAAGCCCAAGGGAATAATCGCAGGTCATGGCAGCCTGGACGGTGCTTTCCTGCCCGGTCACCTGACGCAGCACAAGTGCATCGACGCCCTTGGGAAGCGCACCGGCCATGATGGGAGCAATTTCATCGCGGCGGAACAGCGCATTGGTCTCCACCACCGCATCCATTGGCAGGTTTGGAATTTGCCCCCGGTTGGGGATATTGACGTTGGATATCATGTCGCCAAGCCCCAGCAGCGCCTTGATGAGAAGGTGCCCCTCCTCGCCGGAGCCGTCCAGTGTCACGGGTTCATTGCCGCTTAGCAACGCTTCCTGCTTTGCAAGGCGCTTTTTTAGGTCCTCCTCGCGCCAGTCCACAGTCGTCAGTCCGAAGCCCCAGGAGCGTACCGTTTCGGGATTTTTCAAATACCAGGGGGGCATGAACTCCGCCAGATGGCGGTCTCCGGCAGCGGCAATCAGGCCATAGCGGCGGAAAAGGTCAAACTTCACCCGGTGGGAGCAATCGAATACATTGTTCATCCAGTTATCGTCTTTTCCCTTTGTAAAGCCGGTTTCAAAATACTTGTCCACAAATTTGCGGTACAGCGGGAACAAGTCCTGTCCTTGATAGCTTGCGCTGTACAGCCAGGTAAAATGGTTGATGCCCGTCACGCCAGTCTTGATTTCTATGCGGTCGACGCCCTTGATCCCTTCCATGTCGTCAAGCATGACCGCCAGCAGTTTTTGAGTGCCGAACACCTCATGACAGCAGCCAAACGCCTTGATTTTGGGGAAAACCGTATACAGTGTGCGCATACAAACCGTCATCGGGTTCGTATAGTTGATCACCCAGGCATCGGGGGCGTAATCCCGGATCGCCAGGGCAATTTCCACATACATGGGCACGGTGCGCATGGCCCGAACAAACCCACCCGGTCCAGCCGTGTCACCCACCGGCTGCCACACATGATAGCGCTCCGGCCAATGCACGTCGGAGCGCATTTCCTTGAATGTTCCGGGCAGGATGGAAATCACCACAAAGTCCGCGCCAAAAAGGGCCTCCTGAAGCGTTCCGCTTACCTCATAGCGCCAGGGTGACTTTGCTTGAGGGTGTGATGAAATCATATCGCCTATGCGCCGGTTTTTTTCCGCCGCATCACGGTCAATATCATAGAGCCGAACCACGCCTGCCATCTTGTCATCCATGGCCAGGTCCTTCATAAAACCCCATGCCCAGCCCCGGGATCCTCCGCCGATATAGGCAATGTTCAATCCCTTGACCTGTCCGCCGTCATACTCCATAAAAAGTCCTCCATGATTATTCAGCCACGTCACCGTACGTGGCTTGCTTCTGCCCGACCATTTGCCGGTACTGCGCCGGCGTTTGGCCATAGTAGCCGATGATATCACGGATCACCGGGTGGGTCTGTTGTACGCTTTCCTTTTCTTCATGAGATAGGATATCACAGCACAGCTTGCGAAGCAAGTCATTAAGGTCGGGAATGGAGCGGCAGCCCGAGCGCAGGGACGATGTCGGGCTACCAGCATCATGAAGGCGAGCAGCCCGCTCGGGCCGTTTGTTCCCTGGGGTGAGGAGACGGCAACGCCTTAAGGTTGGGAATGCCTGGATGGTACATTGTAGTTCGATGAAGAAGGGCCGCCCTGGATCGTCTACTAATCCACAGTACGTGCATCATATTATCCTCCGCCGCCCAAGGCCATCTGTACGCCGCCCAGGAGTTTGCACTCCTGGCTGACTGTAGTGCAAACACACCAGGATAGCAGGCTACACGCCCTATCCCAAGCCATTCATGCAACAAAAGCCGCCTTGTTTGAATGCGCAGCAGATGGGGTATTCCGCTTCCAGGGACGATCTCCTTCTTTGGTGTAATCCTGCTTTTCAGGGAACGGTGCGTTTTTCTACGCAGACGAACACCCACGGGAGAAATTTTTCCGCCATCTGGCTCAAATAGACAGAAATCAAAAGCGATAATAGTGTAGAATCATCTATACTTCATCCTGAGAATGCCATCTTGTTCATTGAAGAAAAATCAAGGCATGCAGCTTGTCATTTATACAGCGATTACCATGAAAAATGCTGATGAAAATCTCTATGGAGTCTTGACAGAAATGGCTTTCACCCTTATACTAATTATCGCTGCCCGCTAAAACGCCATCTTCACTGGATGCAAAAAAGTGGGCACGATAATCCATATGCGATCGTGGCGGAATTGGCATACGCGCACGTTTGAGGGGCGTGTCCGAGAGGGTACGGGTTCAAGTCCCGTCGATCGCACCACATTCCCGTCTGAAACAGCAATGTTTCAGACGGGAATTTATTATTCGCATTACTTGCGGTACAAAAAAGTATCAACACGGTCTTTACCTTATTATCAAAAATGAGGTATGTCTATATCGATATCAGGTATTTCGATTTCAATGTCTGGCGTAAAAAGCGGAAATGATGGTGGTTTTATTGTCATAATGCCTCCTGGCCATTTTATACCTCCGTCAGTTGGTTTGGGCGTATGCAGATCCGGCAATTGGAGCCCGTCAGGCCACTTATGCTCTCCAAGCGTTGACGCAGGCGTTGGTGTCGGTGAAGCCATCTCCCCGCCGGGTTCCTCATATCCATAATTGGGTATGGCTTGTTTGCTGAATAAAAGCTGCTGGTCCTCCACAGAAGCAATCCCATCGACGGGCAAACCATTCACCTTCTCAAACATTCTCATGCCTGCATATGTTCCGGAACCAAAATTGTCCGCCAATGCTTTATGATAATAACCCAGCTCCGACAAACGGACCTGCAGCAATCTGACTTCATATCCCGTATCGCCCTTATGAAGCTGTACAAAGGGGTAGTAGCCATTCTCTTTTAGCAAACCTCCAATTTGGTGCCACAATGCAAGCAGCTCTTGCAGAGTATATGCCGTGCCCTCTTCCTCTGCGGCTGCGGGCTTAACAGGTTGTTTATCCCATGCAGGCAAGATACAAATCATCAAACAAACCAGGATCAAGGCAACTACCCTTTTCATAGTATCCACACCTCCATTCGATGCGCCGACAAACCTTTCTTGTTTCACATTGCACTACCCTAACGTATGCCTATGTGTTCCAAGGATATGTACCCTGATAACATGCATCTTTTATGCTGGGTTTCCTTTTTCGGTATTGTATAACTTACTGTGCAATGCACTTGGCTCTCGTCTGCTCAAAGCGCAGCAAAGACGGTCAATGGTTGCGGAATGCTGGCTGACGGCCCGCTGGGCAAGCGCATCGAGCTTGCGCATGTTTTCATCGCTCGCATCATCCATCCCCGTGGCGTCTTCATCAAGCTTCACCTGAAAGCGCACATAATTTTTGATACCGTTCAGCGCACGCATCTGGTAATTGACCGTCTCACTTGAGGAATTCAGCATGACACCGATGATAGGCAAGGCCCAGTCCATAATACCCCAGTTATTGATTTCTGAGCAGGTCCGGTTTTCTACCTGCAATCCGGTGCCAAGCGATACGATCAGAAACTCCTCTTCTGCAGGATACATCATACGCGCCTCAGCGTATGCACACAGCGCCGGGTTGCTGGCAAACACTCCGCCGTCAATCAGACAGTGGCCTTCCAACAAAAGCGGCGGGAAATAGGTTGGTGCGGCGGTGGTCGCGCGGACAACCTGACTTAGCAGGGGATCGTCTGCTGGTGCACGATGATGCTTTGCAAATGATGTTTTGAAAAACCACGGCGTATTGCTCGTCATGTCGTAGGCTGTGACAAGGATCTCTGTAAGCGTTGTATGTAGCCGCTCGCTGCCGAGATATTTCTCGAGCATCAAATCCAAAGTGTGCGGTGAATAAATCGGTTTTACAAGACCGCCGAGCGTTGTCACTGAGCGTATAACACTCTTATGAAAGATGGCTCCGCCATGCTCAAAATATGCGGAACGCACCTGTTGAGCAGTGTATTTCGGTTTGCCATGACCGTTTGATAGTGTAAGTGTAGCGGCAAGGATACCGCCTGTTGATGTGCCTGCTATCAGATCGAAAAGTTCACAAATCGGTTTGCCAGCCCGCTTCTCAAACTCAGTTAAAAATGCCACCGGGATGATGCCCCGGACACCACCGCCATCAATGGATAAAATTGAAACCATACACTGGCCGCCTTTCGCCCATTTTCTCTACAGTTTATGGGGCGGCCCAGGATTTGGTGAGCATCACCTGCCTATTTCTATGAAGATACCCTTCATTCGAGCTTTGTGGGCATACATTTTTGGATCAGCCTTTCCAACTGGGTCTGATATGTACACACCTTCTCTCCGCATGAAATCTCATATCCTACTGCATAACAGATAGCCGCATTTTCTATACTACCATGATAATATCTGGGATGTATCTCCAGCATAACGAAAAAGACGGTTCTTACGAACCGCCTTCTGGCTCCCCAGGTAGGACTCGAACCTACAACCCTTCGGTTAACAGCCGAATGCTCTGCCATTGAGCTACTGAGGAATATTGGAATCCGGCGACGACCTACTCTCCCGGGCCGTGTCCAGCCAAGTACCATCGGCGCTGAAGGGCTTAACTTCTGTGTTCGGAATGGGAACAGGTGGTACCCCTTCGCCATAACCACCGGAAATTGTGAACTTGTCAATTGCTTTGCCGTTTGGCATCATCTGCTGTCGGCTCTACACTGCGGCTTTACCGCTTTGCTTGACTGCCGTTCCGAAGTGTATCACTTCTTTAGCTCTGCGTCAAGACTCTTTCGCTTGGCCTGCCTTGCTTCCTTCTCAAGAAGCACTGCCCGCCTTCGCTATT
>JAEZLW010000197.1 GCA_023415145.1 Bacillota bacterium
CCCCACTGTCCTCCAGGATGCATCTGCCCCACAGGCGCTACAGGAGCTACTGGGGCAACCGGTGCTACGGGGCCCACAGGTGCTACCGGTTCCATAGGGCCGACAGGGGCAACTGGCGGCACCGGACCCACTGGACCTACCGGCGCAGCCGGACCCACCGGACCTATCGGTGCAGTTGGACCTACAGGTACAATAGGACCGACGGGTGCTACCGGACCCACCGGGCCTACGGGGGCTAATGGGCCTACAGGGCCTACAGGGCCTACGGGCGGAACCGGGCCTGTCGGACCCACCGGGGGAACAGGACCTACCGGACCCACAGGACCTGCAGGAGCCACCGGGCCTACCGGTTCTGCTGGTTCAACCGGACCTACAGGGCCTGCAGGAGCAACCGGTGCAACCGGGGCTACTGGTGCCACAGGTGCTGTCGGGCCTGCCGGACCCACAGGCGCAACAGGCGCTACCGGTGCAGCAGGCGAAGCAGGCGCAACGGGAGCCACAGGCGCTACCGGTGCAGCAGGTGCTGCCGGCGCAACAGGAGCCACGGGTGCCACCGGAGCAGCCGGTCCGACTGGAGCCACAGGTGCTACCGGCGCAGCAGGTGCTGCCGGAGCCACGGGTGCTACTGGCGCGACGGGGCCTGCCGGAATAACGGGTGCTACCGGCGCTTTCGGAGCAACAGGCGCTACAGGCGCAACCGGACCTATAGGCCCTGCCGGCCCGACAGGTGCCACAGGTGCTACCGGCGCATTCGGTGCAACAGGCGCTACTGGGGCTACAGGACCTATTGGACCTGCCGGTCCTGCAGGTGCCACAGGCGCAACCGGCGCATTCGGCGCAACAGGTGCGACAGGCGCCACCGGAGCCATTGGTCCTGCCGGTCCTGCAGGTGCCACAGGTGCCACGGGTGCCACGGGCGCCACAGGCGCTACAGGCGCTACTGGTGCTACCGGTGCAACAGGTGATGGTGCCATTATTCCTTTCGCCTCAGGTACCCCTGCTGTAATGACCACCGTTATCGGTGAATTGATAGGCACTACCACCCTGCTCGGCTTTGGCAGTTCTGTCACGGGTGTCAGCCTCATTGGCGGTACCATAGATACAACCACCATTGCCAACATGTCATTCTCCATGCCCAGAGACGGAACCGTCGCCTCCCTGGCGGCCTATTTCAGCACCACGGTGGCTCTATCCTTGATAGGCACCACCGTAACACTCACAGCGCAGCTGTATGCATCCAGTGCCCCGAATAATGTGTTCTTCCCCGTTCCCGGCGCACTTGTTGTCCTGTCCCCCACGTTGACCGGCCTGGTTGGCATAGGTTCCATCTCCAGCGGTATTACCACAGGCCTGAACATCCCCATTGCCGCCGGCACACGGCTGCTTATGGTATTCGCTGCTGATGTTACTGCAGGCACCGATGTCGCTACGACAGTAACCGGTTTCGCCAGCGCGGGTGTATCCATCCTGTAATTCATTGCTTAAAAAAGCAGGGCTGCCTTAAGCGGCAGTCCTGCTTTCATTTATCTTGCTGATGCCTTATACCGAGTATCCTTTCGGATTTTTTTTCTGCCAGCGCCAGGCGTCTCGGCACATATCCTCCAGTGTCTTTTCAGCCTTCCAGTTCAGCAGAGCCAGCGCCTTGCCGGGATTGGCATAGCACTCCGGCACATCCCCCGGACGCCGTCCGGCCATTTGATGCGGCACCTGGATGCCATTCACCTCCTGGAAAGCACGTAGCATTTCCAATACGCTGTATCCTTTGCCTGTGCCCAGGTTGATGGCCTCCGCTCCGGTATGAAGCTTAGCATATTCAATAGCCTTCACATGACCGCGGGCCAAGTCCATCACATGGATATAATCCCGTATGGTCGTGCCATCCTTTGTGGGGTAATCGGTGCCGTATACCTGAAGCATGGGCAGCTTGCCGGATGCCACCTGGGTAATAACGGGCATCAGGTTGTTGGGAATGCCGCTGGGATCCTCACCAATCAGACCGCTTTCATGTGCGCCTACGGGATTAAAATACCGCAAAAGCACCACTGACCAATCCTTGCTGGCATAAGCAACGTCACGCAAGATTTGCTCAATCATGAATTTGGTCCATCCATAAGGGCTGGAAGCGCCAGTTGGCATATCCTCCACCAGCGGCATCTTATCAGGAATGCCGTAAACCGTGGCTGAAGAGCTGAATACCAGCTTGGTCACTTTGAACTCCTGCATGGTTTCGCAAAGCGTCAAGGTAGAATCAATATTGTTGCGGTAATATCGAAGCGGAATTCCTACAGACTCACCAACAGCCTTCAGGCCTGCAAAATGGATAACGCCGCTTAGGTCATGGCGGCGGAACACATCACGCAATTGTGCCTTGTCACACACATCCAGCTCATATGCAGTAATCTTTTTGCCCGTGATTTCCTCTACCCGGCGGAGAGCTTCCGGCTGGCTGTTGATAAAATTATCAGCCACAATCACCTCATGGCCAGCTTTCACAAGTTCGACAATCGTATGTGTGGCGATATATCCCGCACCGCCTGTCAGCAAAATCTCCATGTTTTGACCCTCCCTAATGCTTTAAAAAAGTCTTGCCGGGTAAGCTCCCTTACCGTGCAGTTTGAGCAATGCATCTGTAACAAGCGGCTTATCTTCCTGATAGGTGACGCCAAACCAACTGGCTTCAGTGGATAGCACTTCCACCTGTATCTGACCGGAATGCATCAAGCTGTCCACCATCACAGGCAATGGATACTCCTTCTTCATCTCATCAGGCTGGAGTGACTTCAAAAAAGCTGCCAAATAAGCGTCCCCAACCTCAAATATCCAAGGTGTAAAACCCCAGAAATTCATCGATACAAGCGCTTGCGGATCAAGAAGCACATCATTTTCCGTGTCGCGGATGCTTCCGTCCGAAAGAAGCACGATTCGATAGGTCTCCGTAACACCTTCAAGCTTTCCGCTGGAATTAACCTGACATACGCCCCGTGTTACATGGCCGTTTTCCGATACGGTATTCCTCAGCCGATAGCCCACCATGGATGCATGCCCCTCAGATGGCAATGCACATATAGATCGCCGCATGGCAGCGAATGCCCCTTTTCCGTAATAATCGTCGGCGTTTATAACAGCAAAGGGCTCATTGATTGCATCCCTGGCACAAAGCACGGCATGTACCGTGCCATAGGGCTTTGTGCGGCCCTGCGGCGGTATATAGCCGCCGGGAAGGGAATCATATTCCTGAAAGGCATACAGGACTTCTACCTTCTTGGAAAGCTTGTTCCCTACCATTTCCCTGAAAACGGCAGCCATGTCTTTTTTTATAACAAATACCACTTTGTCAAAACCCGCTTCCAGAGCATCATAGATGGAATATTCCATCAGTATTTCTCCATTAGGGCCCATCCGGTCAATCTGTTTGTTCCCGCCATATCGGGCTCCAAGGCCGGCAGCCATCACCATGAGTGTGGTGCGCATTCTTGTACCTCCTTATACAAAGCAGTACCAGTTTATTCATTCGCTGTAGCCCGGGGGTATTCCTCTGAAAAAACGAGCAATTGTACGCACAAAAAAACCCCTTCGCCGGATACCGGCGAAGGGGCTGTTAGGAAAAGTTATTCGGTTACAGAAGTATACATGAAGTACTTGTAACCCAAGGGAGAAGACCAGAAGCCCTGAACTTTATGGCTGAGGAGGAACAGATCAACATAGTAGTAGATGGGGCAGAGCATCCACTCGTCGAAGATGATATCTTCCGCCTTGTGCATCGCGGCAAACCGTTCTGCGGGGTCAGAGGAGGATTTCACTTTGGCGATCTGCTCGTCATACTCGGCGTTGCTCCACTGAGCATCGTTGTTGCCGCCGCCGGTGACCCACATATCCAGGAAGGAGATGGGATCATTGTAGTCACCCAACCAGCCGTTGCGGGCGATTTGATACTCGCCGTTCTTGCGGGTGTTCAGGAAGGTGCCCCAATCCTGATTCTGCAACGTCACGTTGACGCCGATTTCCTTCCACATGGCCTGCATGGCTTCGCCGATGGCCTGATGGCCGCTGGAGGTGTTGTACAGGTACTCGAAGGTGGGCAGGCCTTCTCCGTTGGGATAGCCGGCTTCCGCCAGGAGTTCCTTGGCTTTTGCAATATTGTCTTCCACGGCAAAGGGATCAAAGTAAGCGCCGCCCACATCACGGAACTGCTTGCTGGGATCGGCATCGGTGAGACCCACGGGAACATAGGCGTTGGCGGGAATCTGACCGGCCTTGCCGATTTCTTCCACGATGAAAACGCGGTCAATGGCCAGGGTCAGGGCCTGACGTACCAAGGGGTTGTCCAGAGGCGCTTTCTGGGTATTGTAGGAGACATAGTAGGTGCCCAGCTGGCCGCGGATGTACAGCTCGGTATTTTCCTTGGCTTTCCAGGCATCGATTTCGTCGTTGGGCAAAGAGTCGGCAAAGAGCAGTTCACCGCTGGCGAAAGCGTTCAGGATGGAATTGTCGTCATCCATCAATACGAACTTGATAGCTTCCGGGCCCAGAGCTTCCACGTTCCAGTAGTTCTCGTTCTTGACGTACAGGATGTGGGAACCGGTTACCCATTCCACTGCCTTGTAGGGGCCGTTGCCAATGTAGGTTTCAGGCTTGGTGGCCCAGGCATCGCCGTAGGTTTCCACCAGATCCTTGCGCACGGGGGAGAAGGTGGGGAAGGCACACAGTTCAAGGAAGTAGGGAACAGCCACATTCAGGGTGACTACCAATGTCTTGTCATCGGTGGCAACCACATCCAGGGCCTTCTCTTCATAGCCCTTGACCACGTCGAACATGTACTCATAGTCCGCTGCTGTATCCGGGGAAACGGCGCGGTTCCATGAATAAACGAAGTCGCCTGCAACAAGGGGAGTGCCGTCGGACCATTTGAGGTCATCGCGCAGTGTGAAGGTGTACACGGTGCCGTCTGCAGAAACCTCATAGGATTCCGCAGCGCCGTATACAGGAACGCCGTCCTTATCCAAGGTCATTAAGCCTTCAAAGCCATGGATAATCATGGTGGCGCCGTCCACAGAAGAGTTCAGGGCGGGATCGATGGTGTCCGGATCCGGGCCAACGTTCACATTCAACGTCTTAAGGGCGGAATAGTCTTCCGCGACTGCCACGCTGATACCGGTCAGCATGAGAACAAGGGCCAGGGTCATGGCGAGAAACCGTTTCATGTGATCTCCTCCTATTTTTCTTGGCATGTTTGCCAGTGTATATTATAACGCCAGCGGCATTATAACCAAAGTTACTCCACCTTATCAAGGTTATGACAGGCTGCAAAATGGCCCGGTGATATTTCCTGCATCAGCGGCTCTTCCATAGCGCATCGCTCTGTGGCATACCGGCACCTGGTACGGAACCGGCAGCCGGAAGGTGGATTCAATGGGCTGGGAACGTCGCCTTCCAGTACGATCCGGTGGCTTTCCCGTGCGATTTTGGGGTCAGGGATGGGGATGGCCGATACCAGGGAGCGGGTATAGGGGTGCCGGCTGTGGAACGTCAGGTCATAGCTTCCCGCAAGTTCTACAAGCTTGCCCAGATACATAACACCAACCCGGTTGGAGATGTGCTTTACGACACTTAAATCGTGAGCAATAAACAGGTAGGTAAGGCCAAACTCCTCTTGTAGCTGCTCAAACATGTTGATAACCTGCGCCTGAATGGAAACATCCAGGGCGGAGATAGGCTCGTCGCAGACGATAAATTCCGGATTTACAGCCAAAGCCCTTGCAATACCAATCCTTTGGCGCTGCCCGCCAGAGAACTCGTGAGGATAGCGGTTGGCATGCTCGCTGTTGAGGCCCACCCGCTCCAGCATGCTGATGATACGGTCCTGCCGGTCTTTTTTGCTGTCAGCCAGCTTATGGATATCGATGGCTTCGCCGACGATATCTCCCACCGTCATCCGGGGATTCAGGCTTGCATACGGGTCCTGAAACACAATCTGCATTTTACGGCGATAAGGCAGCATGTTGGCGTGTGTGATATCCACTCCATTATAGAAAATCTTGCCTGACGTAGGCTCATAAAGCCTAAGAAGCGTCCGGCCTGTGGTAGTCTTGCCGCAGCCAGATTCCCCCACAAGACCCAGGGTTTCCCCCCGGTTGATATAAAAGCTTACATCGTCCACCGCTTTGACATACTTGGGATGGCCGATGGTGCCGCCTACCCGGAAATACTGTTTGAGGTTTTGCACTTCAACCAGCTTGCTCATAGGTTCTCCCCTCCATTTTCAAAAGCTGCCTTTTGCAACATCCAGCAGGCGCTGTAATGGGTGGGAGTCAAGTGGGTATACTCGGGCATCTGCCTTAGGCAAATCTTCATGCATGCATCACAGCGGGGCGCAAAGGGACAACCGGCCGGCGGATTGAGCATATCCACAGGCGTACCGGGTATGGGATGGAGTTTTTTATGCTCTTTCTCCTTTAAATTGGGAATGCTACGCAAGAGGCCCTTGGTATACTCATGGCTGGGGTTATAAAATATTTCATCCACCGTGCCGTACTCCACAATTTTCCCGGCGTACATGACGGCGATCTTCTTGCACATATTGGCCACGATCCCCAGGTCATGGGTAATCATGATGATGGACATGTTGATCTTTTCCTTCAGCGAGATCATCAGCTCAAGGATCTGGGCTTGAATGGTCACATCCAGGGCGGTAGTGGGCTCATCGGCAATCAGAAGCTTGGGTTCACAGGCCAAAGCGATGGCGATCATCACCCTTTGGCGCATGCCGCCCGACAGTTCATGCGGGTACTGCTTCAAGCGTTTCTCCGGCTCGTTAATACCTACAAGCGTCAACAGCTCCAGCGCCCGTTCCTGGGCCTGTTTACGGCTTTTTTTTGTATGGAGGCGGATGACCTCCCTGATCTGGTTGCCAATGGTGTATACGGGATTAAGGCTGGTCATGGGGTCCTGAAAGATGATGCTGACCTCATTGCCCCGGATTTTGCGCAAATCCGCCTCCGTCATCCTGTCGATACGGTGGCCATTGAATGTTATGGTACCGCCAACCAGGCGGCCGGGATAAGCCGTCAGGCCCATTACTGAATAGGCTGTTACGCTTTTGCCGCTGCCTGATTCCCCTACGATTCCCAGTACGTCGCCGTCATCCAGAGTGACTGTTACATCGTTTAAAGCCTTGACTTCACCCACCGGCGTGAAAAAGGAAAGACGTTCATTTTGAATATCCAATAGCGCTTGGCTCATTGCTATGCCTCCTCAATTCTTGAGCTTCGGGTCAAATGCATCCCGCAGCCCGTCTCCAAACAGGTTGAAAGAGAGAATGATCAGGCTGATGGTAATGGCCGGAGCTACAAGGCGGTGGGGATAGGAGGTAATGCCGCCGATGGCGTCAGATGCCATGGAACCCAAGCTTGGCAGCGGAGCCGCCACGCCAATTCCGATAAAGCTCAAAAAGCTTTCCACAAAGATGGAGGCCGGAATCTGAAGCGTAGTGGTAACGATCAGTGCGCCCATGCAGTTTGTAAGCAGGTGCTTGCGGATAATTCGGCCGTGGCTGGCCCCCAAGGCCTTTGCGGCCGTCACAAACTCCTGTTCCTTGAGAGTCAGGATCTGGCTGCGGACGATTCTGGCCATACCCACCCAGTACAAAAGCGCAAACACAATGAAAATACAGATTAGGCCGACGCCAACGGTATTGATCCAGGTAAAGCCCGGAACCTGGTCCGCCAGTGACTGCAGCGGATACTTCAGCGTTACCATCAGCAAAATGATTATAAGTATATCCGGCACCGTATAGATGATATCCACAATCCGCATCATCACCATATCTACCTTGCCGCCGAAATAGCCGGCCACCGCTCCGTATATAGAGCCGATGAGGAGGATGAGGATGCTGGCAACCATACCGACAATCAGGGAAATACGGCTGCCCATCATCAGCCGAACCATCAGGTCGCGGCCCAGACGGTCAGTGCCCAGGATATGCGGAAATACCTTTCCACCATCCAAAATGGTCTGCAACTCTTTGTCGCTGTACTGAAAAGGAGCCAGGTTGGTGCTGGTGCGAATCTGCTGTTCATAGGAATAGGGATAAATGATCGGACCAACAAAAGCAAATAAAAGGGCAAAAATGATGACAGCCAGGCTGACCATGGCAATTTTGTTTTTACGCAGGCGGCGCAAACCATCCCGAAAGAAATTGACGCTTTCCCGCATGACCACAAGGCTATCCTTTTCCTGCTCATCGGCAGGAAGAAAATCGGAAACATCCAGTTGTAAGCTCAAGGGATTCTTTTTCAGGTTTTCTTGCATGCTTCCTATCCTCCTTACCTCAGTTTGATGCGGGGATCTACCAGTTTGTACATGATATCCACCAGCAGGTTCATGGTTATGATCAAGGCGGCCAGGAACACGGTTGTACCCATGATCAACGGATAGTCCCTGTTAATAATGGAACTGATGAAGAAATTGCCCAGTCCTGGAATTGTGAATATCTTTTCCACCACGAAGCTGCCCGTCATGGTGTAGGCAAGCAGTGGACCAATATATGTGACCACCGGCAGGATGGCGTTGCGCAAGGCATGCTTGAACAAGGAAACAAATTTCGACAATCCCTTGGCTCTGGCCGTCCGCATGTAATCCTGCCCCAGAACCTCCAGCATGCTGGAACGCATGAGACGGGAAATGTATGCTATGGGATGAAAGGATAAGGCAAGCACCGGCATGATATAATGCAGCGGTGACGTCAGCCCGTATGTGGGCAGCCATCCCAAACCTACGCTGAAAGCCATCATAAGCAGCACAGAAATCACAAAGGTTGGCACGGCAATGCCGCAAGTCGAGATCACTATAATCACACTATCGATCCATTTGCCGCGGTTCAATGCAGCGATGCTGCCCAGAGGTATCCCAATGAGCAACGACATCAGCACTGCCAGGCCGCCTACCCTGGAAGATACGGAAAATCCTTCGGCTATGATTTCATTCACCGTGCGGCCCCGCTGTTTGATGGAAAGGCCAAAGTCCCCCTGAATCAAGTTTTTGATATAGTTGATGTATTGTATATGCCTGGGCTGATCCAGACCATATTTTGCATTCAAAGCATCTATCGTTGACTGAGACTTGGCTTTCTCAGCCAAAAAAGGCCCACCCGGAACCAGAAACATAAGGGTGAATGTCAGCGTGGTGACGATCCACAGTGTTAAAATTGATAACAACAAACGTTTCCCGATATACCTTCCCATGTGTTGCGTCACTCCTGCAAGGGATTTTTTACTTACGGGACGAGAACCCGCATTACCGATGTATAAACAAGTGTTTTATACAATACCCTTTTTTGTGTCCTTTGTCAATCGCTCTGACCATTTTCTTTTATTTTCTCAGTTCTTTCAAACCACTTGAACAACTGTTTTGAAAGATTGCTTTTTTCATCCTGCACTATGCAGCGAAGCAGTGTGTTCCTGCACAGCCTGTTCCTCCGTTGTCTCAGGATGCATTTCTGCTTTATCGGGTATCTCCTGCCTTCTGCTTGTTGTAAATAAATCATCCGTTTTGACGGCTGATGCAAATCCCTGTGTGCTGTCTGCATTGAAAAATACGGTCAGTGTTCGTAAAAGAAGCTTTACATCGAGCCATATGGAGTAATTTTCTATGTACATCAGGTCCATGATCAGCTTATCCTTGGCGCTGGTATTGTAGCGCCCCTCAATCTGCGCATACCCCGTCAAGCCCGCCTTCATTTTCTGCCGGTAAGCAAAAGCTGGAAACTCCTTGCTGTATTGGGCAACGTTCTCAAGCATTTCCGGCCTGGGGCCCACAACGCTCATGTCGCCTTTAAGGATATTGAAAAATTGTGGTACCTCATCCAGCCTGAGCTTTCGCAATACAGCTCCAACACGGGTAATCCTCGCGTCATTTTGCTGCACGGAAACCTGCGGCTCGTTGCCTGCCTTGCCAATTCTCATGGTACGGAATTTGATGATTTCAAACACATTCCCGCCAATTGTTTTTCTCTTTTGTAAAAAGAAGACAGGCTTGCCATCCTCCATCAGGATCGCTGCAGCCGCAAGCAGCATGAATGGGCTGAACAGTATCAGTGCAATGGATGAAATAAGCATATCCATAAAACGCTTCACAAGCTGCTCATGCGGCTCAAGCCCACCACGCCCCATCGCAACAAATGGACAGTCATCCAAAATCACCTGACGTCCGTTTGCCGCCATGACATCATACAAATCAGCGGTGGTGTATACGTTCTTCTGATGCTCATAGCAATACTCCAGGAGCTTGCTCCGCTGCTGGGCAGGTATTTCGGCAAAAAAAACGGTGTCGCTTCGCAAAATACACTTCTTCACGTCCCTGGCTTCATAGTTAACCATATCACTGACGGTATACTGCAGCTTGTAGCGGTCAATTTTCGCTGCCACATGATCAGCCGCCTCCCTGGAACCGGCGATGATACAGCAGTTCTCAGGCGGATGCACGGCAAAATATAAGTGGTTGCCCATCCTTGTATAAAGAATGATTACAATTATCTGCAAAGCCAAGGCGCAAAGCAGCAAAATAAAATCAATGCCGAACAAAGTAAGCATACCGTATTTGTCGTCGTTGGCATTCATAATCTGCAACTGTAGATACGTTACAGCATCTGTAATGACGACTGCCATAATCAGGGAGGAGATCACCGGCTTGCTTTTTCGCTTTCCGATGTCATACCCGCCATATACGGATATCATTACCGTTATCAGTACGGTGAATGTCAAAACCGTAACGCCGGAAGTGCGGTTCAACACCCATAGCTGCCAGTTGTTCAGTCCCATAATCCCGAAAAAAGCGGCATATATCAGGGCATATAGTGAGAACCGGAGAGGAAGAAACCGCCACCGCTTTTTTCCATTTTTCTGCCGATTCATTGCTTGACTCCCTCACCCAATGTTTGTTTTTTGCAAAAACATGGCCTCACAGATTGATAAACTTCAAAATGATTATACATTTCTACAATGTATTTGTCAAAGGCGGTGAGTACATTTCCAAGAAATACATGGAAAATTTTTTAGCCATGCATGTTGCCAAGATTGGGTCTTGACGCGAGAGAAGATTTGGAATACAATGCAAAAACCGGAGTTCTTTAACCGGTTAACGAATAGAAAGGCATCGGAACATGCACGAGAAAATTCACCTGTCCATGAAGTATCACAGGCTGCACCATTTATTTTTTCAATGCATTTCAAAAGCATTGGGCAACCCATTTGTTCATCCAGGGCAGGCAGGTCTGCTTTCATGTCTGCTGGACAAAGGCTCCGTCAGTCAGGGTGAGTTGTGCCGCACACTGAAGGTAAGTGCCGCCGCGGTAGCTGTTTCCCTGCGCCGCTTGGAACAGCAGGGCATGATCACAAGGCATCAAAACCCTGGAGATCTTCGGGAAAAGCTGCTCAGTTTGACGCCGCTTGGCATACAAACTGCCAATGACATCCGCAGCGCCGTCAGCAAGGTGCAGGGGCACGCGATTCAAGGCTTTTCGCCGGAAGAAATGGAACACATGCTGGGCTATCTATCCCGAATCATCGATAATCTAAATACATATCTGGAAACTGAACATCCCGAGCATCCACGGACCAGGCAAGGAGAGTGAACTAGCAGTGACACGAATGCTCAAATACTTAAAGAAATCCTGGCCGGCCCTGTTGCTGGTCATTGCCATGCTTGCTGTGCAGGCCATGTGCGAACTGGCGCTGCCAGGTTACACCGCCCGCATCGTAAATGTGGGCATACAGCAGCAGGGAATTGAAAACCCAGCTCCCTTGGTCCTGCGTGCCACGGAGATGGAAGCGCTGTCATACTACATGTTAAGCACAGATTACAATGACAAAGTGCTGCCAAATTACGAGCAACTGCATATCAAAGAAGGCACAAAATACCCATTGCAAGCTTCGGAAGTGTTGTATGAGCTGAAAAAGTCGGATGAGGAGACGCTCGCTGACCTGGACAGCATCTTTTCACGCGCTTTTATCATCCGCATGATTGCGGAGGGAAATATTCCGGAAACCCTGTCAAAAACAGGATTCGGCAACATGCCCGCCGACACCTTCAGGCTGCTGGCCAGCATACCTGATCTATCGGTTAAACTGCGCGACGCTGTATTAAGCATAGCAAGAGATCGGATGGCCGTTATCCCGGATATGGCGTTATTACAGGTTTCCATTGCCTTCTTGCAGGAAGAGTATCAGGCCATAGGCTTACATACAGCCTCGCTGCAATCAGGCTATATCCTGATAGCAGGCCTGAAAATGCTGGGTGTGGCATTGGCTGCCATGGCTGCCTCCGTCATTGTAGGCTTTTTGGGATCCCGCATATCCGCAACGCTTGGCCGAGACCTTCGCAGCCGCGTGTTTTCCAAGGTGGTATCCTTCTCTCAAAAGGAGATGGACAGCTTTTCCACGGCCTCGCTGATTACACGTTCCACCAACGACATCCAACAGGTTCAAACCGTGATGGTTTTTCTTTTGCGCATGGTCATCTTCGCGCCCATCATGGGCTTTGGCGGTGTATTCCAGGTATTGCGTACAAACGTGTCCATGACCTGGATCATCGCGCTGGCGGTAAGCCTTTTGCTTACGCTGGTGGCAACACTGTATTTTATCTCCATGCCCAAGTTCAAAAAACTTCAGCCATACATAGACCAGCTGAACCTTGTTTCAAGAGAAATTCTTACAGGCCTGCCCGTTATCCGTGCTTTCGGCACACAGAAAAAAGAAGAGGATCGCTTTGATCAGGCCAATACGGTGCTGACCAAAACGCACCGCTTTGTGACCAGAATGATGTCCGGCATGATGCCTTTGATGATGCTGATCATGAACGGAATCTCACTGCTGATTTTGTGGGTAGGTGCCCGTCAAATCAGTGAAGGTGCCATGCAGGTGGGCGACATCATGGCCTTCATCCAATATGCCATGCAGATCATCATGTCTTTCCTGATGATTTCCTTCATGTCCATCATGCTCCCCCGCGCTTCCGTATCTGCCAAGCGCATCGACGAAGTTATCTCCAGTTCCTCCTCCATCCATGACCCCGATTCCCCTGCCGCTTTTGACGCAGTACAAAAGGGTGTCGTGCGGTTTGAAGATGTTTCATTCCGCTATCCCGATGCCAAGGAAGATATGCTCAGCCACATCAGTTTCACCGCCCAGCCGGGGCAGACAACCGCCATCCTGGGCGGCACAGGATCGGGAAAATCCACACTGGTACAATTGATACCCCGTTTTTTTGATGTCACAGGCGGACGCATCACGGTGGATGGCCGGGATGTGCGGGAAGTATCCCAGCACGATTTGCGTGAGCGCATCGGCTATGTGCCGCAAAAGGGCGTACTGTTCACCGGCACAATCGCCTCCAACATCGCCTTCGGTATGGAAAACGCACCCCGGGCCGATATTGAAAAGGCGGCAGCCATTGCACAGGCATCCGGGTTTATTGCAGAAAAGCCGGAAGGGTATCTGGATGCCATATCACAGGGCGGCACCAACGTATCCGGCGGACAGAAGCAGCGCTTGGCCATCGCCAGGGCAATAATGAAAAGGCCGGAAATCTTCATATTTGACGATAGTTTCTCCGCTCTGGATTATAGAACGGATGTGGCGCTGCGCACCGCGCTCAAACAGGAAACATCAAACAGCACCGTGATCATCGTAGCCCAGCGTATCAACACCGTTCTTAACGCCGAGCAGATCATTGTGCTGGATGAAGGCAAGGTAGCCGGCATAGGCAACCATGCGGCACTGATGCAAAATTGTGAAGTTTACCGCCAAATCGCCATGAGCCAGCTTTCAAAGGAGGAATTGGCACATGCAGAACAATAGAAACCGTCCCCGTGGCCCTATGGGAGGTCCGATGGGCCACGGCCCCATGATGGGTGGAGAAAAGCCGAAGAACTTCAAGGGCACCATGAAAAAACTTTTGCGCCATCTGGCAGGCTTCCGGCTGGCCACATCCATTGTGATCTTCCTGGCTGTTGTAAGCGCCGCGCTGTCCATCATTGGCCCTCAACAATCGGGGCAAATCGTTGATGAAATTTTTACAGGCCTGGTCAGCGGTTTTCAAGGCGGTCCGGGAATCAATTTCAATGCTGTTTCCGGCCTCCTGCTGGGCTTGCTGCTTCTTTACGCGTTCAGCTCCGCCTTTGGCATCCTGCAGGGGTATGTGATGGCCGGCGTTTCCCAAAAGCTCAGCTACAATTTTCGAAAGCAGCTTTCCGAGAAAATCCACCGCCTTCCCATGAGCCATTTTGATGGTGTAACCCATGGCGAGGTACTGTCCAGAATCACCAACGATGTGGATACCCTGACCCAAAGCCTGAACCAAAGCTTATCCCAGGTGATATCGTCCATCACCATCGCCATCGGCGTTTTGATCATGATGCTTTCCATCTCATGGCAGATGACGCTGGCCTCCCTTCTGATCGTGCCGCTCTCCGCAGTGCTGATGCAGGCGGCTGTGAAAAAATCACAAAAGCACTTCGTCCGCCAGCAAAAGTACCTGGGTCATGTAAACGGCCAGGTGGAGGAAGTCTATTCAGGCCAACTGATCGTCAAGGCTTTTAATGGGGAGAAGCGGGCATTGGAGGCGTTTGAAGAAAACAACAAGGAGTTGTACGAATCCGCCTGGAAATCGCAATTCCTGTCGGGGCTGATGATGCCTATCATGATCTTCATCGGCAACCTGGGATATGTTATGGTGGCTATTCTGGGCGGCTCTCTGGCCATCCGGGGCATTATCACCGTCGGCAACATCCAGGCCTTCATCCAGTATGTACGTATGTTCAACCAGCCCCTGTCCCAAATCGCCCAGGTGACCACCATGCTCCAGTCCACCGCTGCCGCGGCGGAGCGTGTGTTTGAGTTTCTGGAACTGCCTGAGGAGGATCAAACCGTTCCCAATCCCACACCGATTGCGAATCTGTCAGGCCAGGTGACCTTTGACCATGTTCAGTTCGGCTATGTGCCGGAGAAGACCATCATTCATGACTTCAGCGCCAGTGTAAAGCCCGGGCAAAAAGTGGCCATCGTCGGCCCCACCGGTGCGGGCAAGACGACCATGGTCAAACTGCTGATGCGGTTTTACGATGTGTCCGGCGGCCGGATTTTGATCGACGGGCATGACCTTCGCAGCTTCGACAGGCAGGAGGTGCGCAGCCTCTTTGGCATGGTGCTGCAGGATACATGGCTCTTTAACGGCAGTGTAATGGACAACATCCGTTATGGAAAGCTGGATGCCACCCCGGAGGAAGTAGAGGCCGCGGCCAAAGCCGCCCATGCCCATCACTTTATCCAGACACTGCCCGGTGGGTATGACATGATGATCAATGAGGAAGCCAACAACATCTCCCAAGGACAAAAGCAGCTTCTGACCATTGCCAGGGCCATACTGGCTGATCCGCAAATCCTGATTCTGGATGAAGCCACCAGCTCCGTGGATACGCGCACGGAACTTCGCATCCAAAAGGCCATGGATAACCTGATGCATGGCCGCACCAGCTTCGTTATCGCCCACCGTCTTTCCACCATCCGGGATGCAGACCTTATACTGGTTATGCGGGACGGAGACATCGTGGAGCAAGGCAAGCATGAGGAGCTGCTTGAGAGAAACGGCTTCTACGCGCAGCTTTACAATGCCCAGTTTCAGCATGCGATGTCCGCCTGAAATGTCACAAACAGTTCGGAAGAAGGCTCCGCTTTTGCGGGCCTTCTTTTTGTGCGGCCATTTTTTTTATCAAGGCCGGCAGGCAAACATATAAGCTTCCTCCAACCAGCCTGACAGTTCTTCATCCAACTGCCCGGGTTCAGATAATACAACATGGCAGGTAAACCTGCCCGGCATTGTCTCAGCACGACCAAACAACCGTGAACTTTCCAGTGCCCAGGGCAGGTAAAAAGTAACCATAATAGACGCTTCCCCGAGCCTTTTCACTGGTGGATGCCATACGCATGCAAACACACGCCGTGAATAAAAAGAGATTTGTGTTTTGTGAACGGTTAATGTGACGCCCGTTTTTTCCAGAAGCTTTTCTTGAAGAGACAAATAGACATCCTTTGCCTTTTGTCTCGTTGCAAAAAACATAAGCTCCTCATTTGACAACTCCATGCGAATCCTCCTGTCTTGAACAAAATCATCGCCAAGTACATGAGCCAAAGAAACGTGGCGCATACTACAGCTTGTGGCCATATATCGGCATTTTTGAACGCTATGGAAAGCAGGTGAACGCCTGAATGGAAAAGACAAGAACAACCCTCATTCCCTATACCCTGGAAACCGTTCCCCGGGCCGGCGACCGGGAGATACGAATGCGGCCCATGTCCTTAACCGTCCATTCCCGTCCCAGGAATTCAGCATCAAAGGAGTAAGTGCATGTTTGACAAGCAAAAGCCAATTCCCCTGCGCCAAAAAAAGAAACAGGATGAATACCGCGACCTTGTTTCCCGCATTTCTCCCAAATCCCAATTAGGCCAGGGCATGCTCAGGGCCTTTTTGGTAGGCGGTCTGATATGTTTGCTGGGCCAGGCATTTATTGATATCGGCAAGGCATGGCTTGGCATGACCGCCAGCGCAGCCACAACCTTTGCCAGTATCGTGCTGGTGTTCCTCACGGCGCTGTTTACAGGCATCGGTCTGTTTGACAAACTGGCCCAGTTCGGCGGCGCAGGAACACTGGTTCCCATCACCGGTTTTGCAAACGCCATGGTATCACCCGCCATGGAATTCCGCCGGGAGGGCATGGTACTGGGGCTTGGTGCACGGCTTTTCACCATTGCCGGACCGGTTCTCGTTTATGGCATCAGCGCTTCGGTCATCGTCGGCATTCTATACGCAATTTTTCGCTGGTAAGGAGGGGGCAGACTATGGAAAAAAGAGTGGGAAACGAGACGGTGCTGCTTCCTTCACGACCCGGAATTATTGCCGGAGCAGTCTTCGCCGGCAAAAAGGAAAAGGATGGACCGCTGGGCAATCTTTTTGATCAGATTATCGAGGATGATACCTACGGTGAGGAAAGCTGGGAAAAAGCGGAGAGTCATTTCTTCTTTTCAGCCGTCAAAGCATGCCTTCAAAAAGCCGGGGTCATTGAAAAATCCATACATTATCTGCTGGGTGGAGACCTTTTAAACCAGATTATGGCCTCCTCCATGGCCGCCAGAGAACTGGGGATTCCTTTTCTCGGCCTGTACGGTGCCTGTTCCACCATGGCCGAAAGCCTTGCCCTTGGCTCCATGCTGGTGGATGGAGGTTTTGCCAAGCAGGTGATTTGTGGTGCCAGCAGCCATTTTTGCACGGCGGAACGCCAGTACCGTTTTCCCCTGGAGTACGGCAGCCAGCGCTGCCCCACCTCCCAATGGACGGTTACCGGAGCAGGAGCCACGCTGGTCTCCAGCGACAAAAATTTGAAACCCATCGCCAACGTGACCCATGTAACCGTTGGCCGCCTGGTGGACATGGGTGTAACCGATGCCAATAACATGGGGGCCGCCATGGCGCCTGCCGCAGCTTCGACCCTTTTTTCACACTTCAAAGATACGGGCCGCAGTGCCGCCGATTACGACCGGATTATTACAGGTGACCTGGGCCGGGTGGGACATGACGTACTGCTGGAGCTGATGGAGAAAAAAGGAACGCCTCTGGATTTTGACCACTATATGGATTGCGGATTGCAGATTTACGATGCCAACCAGGATGTGCATGCAGGGGGCAGCGGCTGCGGCTGCTCCGCCAGTGTTTTTAACACGCTTCTTTTAAACAAGCTGGCTTCCGGAGAGTTCAAACGGATCCTGTTTATGGCTACCGGTGCGCTTCTAAGCCCAACCAGCAACCAGCAGGGAGAAAGCATCCCCGGCGTGGCTCATGCGGTTGCCATTGAATCGGCCTTGGCATAAGGAGGATAACACATGCTGATGTACTTGAAGGCTTTTCTTGTGGGCGGGATTTTATGCGCCATTGGTGAGCTTCTGGTAATGAAAACGGCTGCTACCCCCGCCCGGATCCTGGTAGGCTATATCGTGGCGGGAGTCATACTAAGTGCCATCGGCATCTATGGACCAATCGTTGAGTTTGCTGGGGCCGGAGCCACCGTACCACTTACAGGCTTTGGCCACGCCTTGAGCCAGGGTGTTAAGCACTCCGTGCAGGAGATTGGCTTTATGGGCGCATTTACCGGCGGCCTGACTGCCACTGCCGGGGGCATAACCGCAGCAGTGATGTTTGGCACGCTGATAGCCATGCTGTGCAAGCCAAAGGCGAAAGGGTAACATTATTTAGAGTGCGATAATAGATAGATACAGCTTCAGGGGGTGCAACGAGGGGGCTATGGCCCTCTCGTTGATAATCGTCTCTGCTGGCTTTGCCGGATGGTGAGTGAGCCGAGCGCCGCCAGTGGCGGATGAAGCGAGGCGAAGGAATCAAGCGAAACGAGCGATGGGAGCACTAGCAAACCAGCGCGACGATTGAGCTTGCGAACCGGGTCGTTTGCGAAGCAAACCTTCCTTACACGATTCACTGGCTGTATGCCTAGGGTGAGGGGATTTATCCCCGAACCTGAAATCTTGAAATAGCTATTCCATTTCAAGATGGAACACCGGCCAAGCGAAGCGAAGGGCGGTGCGCAGGCATACAAGTGAATCGTGCAAACTCGTTCAAAGCCGCTTCCATGCAAAGCATGAAAGCGGCTTTGAACGTATACTTTATTGCGCTGCCGCCATCATCTGCGTCAGATAACTCATGGCCTGTGTCAGACCGGATGTGGAAGGATTGCCTTGATTGATCAGGTTCTGCAGGTTATTGATGGCATTTTGCAGATTGTTGTAAGCGTCAGTCCCCTGCGGTATGCTTCCCAGCTGCTCCTGAGCATTGTTCAAAAGGCGGTTGGCATCGGGAATCAGCGTATTATCGCGGATATAGCTGTTATTGTCTGTACCTGGCCCGTGGAGATCGCAGGTGATGGCGCTGTTCAGGGCCGCATTGGCGTTTGCGTCGTTTGAATAACGCAGCGTGGCAAATTCGCCCAGATACTTGCGCAATGTGGAATCATATTTGCTGCCTAGGAATCCATACAGCGGGTGTCCCTTTGGAATGACGATAACACCCTTGTTGGCCCTGATGACGCTGGGGCAGTATTGGTTGGCCAGCTTGCCGCTTTCCGTACAGACAGTCATGGTCTTGTGCATCTGGCATTCCGTCAGCGGCTTGGTGCCTGCGGCCCAGTAATCATTCGTCGTACCGTAGCCCATGTGATCATTTTTACAGGCGCTGGTGGCCAATTGCCCGCTTACGTCACAGGTAGTGGCCCTCACCAGTCCGTATTCGGAGGGATCTCCCTCCATGATGTCCCGATTTGACAGATTCTTTGCCGTGTGTATCTTGGACATGTAGGCTTTCCACAGCGGTGCTGCGGAGTTGCTGCCTGTGGATTTGGAGGACAGCGCCTTGTAATTGTCATGGCCGATCCAGGCATAGCTTGCATACCAGCCCGTCATGCCGCCAAACCCGATCCCCTTTTGATCAGAGTTGGTGCCTGTCTTGCCGGCCACCGTCTGTCCGGATATCTTTGCCCCGGTACCGGTACCGCCGGTTACGACGTCCTTCATCATATCCACCGTCAACCAGGCGGTGGATGGCTTGAATACCTGCCTGCGATCCTGGTTGGCATGGCTGTCGTAGACCACCCTGCCGTTGCTGTCTGAAATACCCAGGAAGGATATTGGCTCCTGATAGACACCGCCGTTGGCCAAAACACCAAAGGCAACAGTCATTTCCACAGGCGATATGCCGCTGGAGCCCAGGGATACGCCGAATGGTGTGGCGTTGATATGCTTCCGGTCCACGCCCATTTTCAACAGATAGTCCACCGACCTGTCCACGCCAACCATGGTTAAAAGCGTCTGGGCCGCGGATACGTTATAACTGCGCTTCATTGCTTCCCGCAAAGTCTGCGGGCCCTTATAACCGCCACCGCCATAATTTTCCGGCCATGCGTCCTGATTCTTTTCGTTCTTGTAACCGGAGATGGGCAGAGGCATGTTGTAAACAACACTGGCAGGAGAAGCACCGCTCTCAATGGCGGGGGCATACACCGCAATTGGCTTGATGGCGGAGCCTACCGGCATTTGGTTATCTGCGGCCCGGTTGAGTGTCTTCCGCTGGGTGGGCCTGCTGCGGCCGCCAACGATGGCTTTCAGCTCTCCGGTGCGGTAATCCAGTACCACCGCAGCGGCCTGGGGCTGTATGATCTCTGAATAAGTGCCGTCGGCATTGCGGGCGCGATAAATCTTGTCACTGGGATTGCGAAGGTTTGGATAATTCTTCCATCCTTCCAGCGTAGTCTCCACAATCTCCTGGATCTGCGTGTCGATGGCCAGCTTCACATGGTAACCGCCGGTGCGCAGCTTGTTTTCCATGGCATAACGGTTGGCACTGGTGTCGGGCAGCCCTTCCATTTCCAGGAATTTGTTCACCACGTCACGGATGGCATATTCCACGTAATGGGCGTACTTGTACATACCCGTCCCTTCGGAGGGAGAAGTCTGCAATACCACCGCCGTTGCCGGATTCAGCGCGTCAATGTATTGCTGATGCGTGATATACTGGTTTTCATACATGCAACGAAGCACGTAGTTGGTTCTGTTGTTGGTAATCGCCGGATAATCCACTCCCTGGGCGGAGCGCAAGTAAAAATTCCGCCGGGGATTGTAGTAATAGGGGCTGTTGTTGACGCCGGCCAGCATGGCGCTTTCCCGAAGTGTCAATTCGCTCAATTCCTTGCCAAAATACCCCTGGGCCGCCACTTGTACGCCATAATAGTTTTCACCAAGGTAAATGGTGTTCAGATAGCTCTCCAGAATCTGCTGCTTGGTATAGCGGGCCTCCAACTGCATCGCAAGGTACGCTTCCTGTATTTTGCGCTTATAACTCAATTCATCGCTGAGCACCGTGTTTTTGATAAGCTGCTGGGTGATGGTGGAGCCGCCTTGATTGCTGCCCGATGATACATTGCTGATAAATGCACCTACGATTCGCTTGATATCCACCCCGTTATGGGTAAAGAATCTGGCATCCTCCACCGCGATGAAGGCATTTTGCAAATGGGTCGGCATTTGATTAATGGAAACCATGACCCGGTTTTCTGTGCCTTTATAATCGGTAATCAGGTTGCCGTCGGCATCGTAGATAAAGGAAGTCTGATCCTGCGCGTCGAGCAGCGCCAGGTTCAAGGTTGGCGCTGTTTCCACATAGGCCTTGGCGATACCGACTACCGCCCCGAGCCCTGCCAATCCGCCCAGAACGGCAATCAGGAAAAAGATGCGCACTGTGTTTACCAGCACAGACAGCAAAAAGCTGGATTTGCGTACCTTGGGTTTGAAGATGGTATGCTTGTATGTCTTTGTGGGAACGTCAGCATCCTCCCAATCCTCGTCCATTTCGCTCATCGGGACATATTCATCTGCGTAAGCTTCGCCTTCCCCCAAATAGGCCTGATCCTCCGCCACATAAGGCGTATCGCCTTCCTGATAGGAATCCCAATCTGAAGGGGGATATTGCTCAGTTATATCCTGTTCATAATCCGGAGAAACGGGCGGATATACGCTTGCCCGCTTTGTTTTCTGCGGATCGTTTTGAAACGGCGGTTGATGCAATGCTAAGCCTCCAAACGGCATTACGCCAAAAATCCATGTAGCGGGTATACGCTCCGTTTGCATTATACCATGTTCGTTGTCTTAATTCAAAGTTTAGCCCCTTACGGGTATCGGCCCTGGTTCCCGCATATTGATAGAACGAGGGAGGAATGAAAATGGTTGCATCCAAGCATAGAAAAAAGTTCCTTTCACGTAATGTTCTGCGCTTAACTGTTATTATCGTCTTGCTATTGACCGCCGCTTTTCTGGTGCTGGAAAACAATTTGTCCCAGGTGATTTTGGATATGGCTTACGCCGACGCCTATTCCCTGGCGGTCAAGATCATCAACTCTGCCGTGGCGGATGTAATGCGTTCGGGCATTACATATGAAGACCTGATCAAGGTCCATATGAACGAACAGGGCCAGGTGACAATGCTGCAGGCCAATACCGTCCGCATGAATGACCTGGCCACGCGAACGGCGCTGCAAGCTCAGGAAAAATTGCAGGATGCAAAAAACCAGGTCGTCCATATTCCCTTGGGCGCAGCATTCGGTATCAATTTTTTGGCCGGCAGCGGCCCCAATATCTCCGTTAGGATTCTGCCGGTAGGCGCTGTGTCCACCCATTTTGTAACCGAGTTTGAATCCGCCGGCATCAACCAAACACGGCACAAAATCTTTCTTTCGGCAAAAACCACCGTGCGGCTTGTGATTCCCACAGGGGCCAAGCAGGTTGATCTGGTCAGCAGCATTTCCATTGCTGAAAGCATCATCGTGGGCGAAGTTCCCGATACATTTGTGGATGTCAATGACAAGGCAGGCCTGCTGAACCTGGTTCCATAACTTCATTTCGCGTTTTTTCAATGCCAATTTCTGTAGAAGATTGCGGGTTTTTACATGCTTTTCAGGAAAACAGACCCATTTTAGGCTTGTATAAGGGCCGCTTTGCTTGACACGCAGTCGGGGATGCTCTACAATATCAACGATAGTATATAGAATACGATGGTTGTGTTGTATATCCTTGCATGTTTGTGGCATACTAATTGTGTTTCACCAGTGCGCGGCATACTTCTTGCGCGAGTGAAGGGAGGAAGGGTGTTTTCCCAAACGCCCGACAGTGTACATGAAGCAAAAGGTTTTTTTGCTATATCTGCTGTGCGCTCTTATGCTGGGCATCATGGGTGCTTATGCGGAGGATGCCTATAATCCCATCGAAGTCAAAATGGAGTTATCCAAATACGAGTTTACAGGCGTTGACGATGTCACCGTATCCATTCGCGTAAGCAACGTAGGCGACGACAGATTGCCTGGCCCCGTATATTTGTATTATCCGGACGGGAAAACCGTTACCGAGTTCGGCGACGGCGGTGCGGTGATGCTGGGTAATGGCGAATCAAAAACATGGACAGGCACCTGGCGCGTTACGCAAAAGCAGTTGGAAGCCGGACGCATTACTTTCACGGTAAAATTTCCTGTTCCCGATGCAGACGGAAACATCAATCACAGAAGCAAACACTACAGCAGAGCCATTACATTCAATGGTGCGGCGCCAGGTTTGAAGGTTACCCGCGTCATTTCCCCCACCATGGCCCGCAAAGATCAAAAGGTCACCATTACATACGATCTTCTGAACACGGGCAATGTAACATTGAACAATATCAAGGTTACTGAAAACAAAAGCATATCCTCCAAAGCGGCAACCGTTGAAACGCTGGCTGCCGGTGCCAGCGAGCAGGTCAAGTTTGAAGTAACCATGGGCAGCAAGAACCTAACCAGCGGCGCTACAATCACCTACAAGGCCGCCGGCTCGAGCCAGACGAAAAAGCATACGGAAGAAAACGCCACCATCGCCCTTGGCGAAGCGAATCTTTCTGCAACGCTCTCTTCCAGCGCCACGGGAGTGAACATCGGCGAAACGGTGAAATTGACGCTTTCCCTGAAAAATGAGGGCAACATCAGCTACAACAACCTGAAGGTGACCGACCCAGTGCTGGGTGAGGTGTTTTCCAACCAGGTGCTGGACGCGGGCAAGTCGGTAACGTTGGAAAAAGAAGTCACCATGTTGGTAAGCGGTGAGTATGCATTCACCGTGCTGGCCACTGACAATACCGGTACCGAGGTTAGCGTCACCACCGGCAAAGTGGCTGTCAGCGCAGTCGATCCAAATAAAAAGCTGGTTCTCACCGTGAACGCTACAGCGGACAGGCTGGAGGTATACAGCCAACCGGCACAGGTACGGTTTGAGATCTCGGTAACAAACGCCAGCGAATCAGACGCAAAGGATGTTGCTTTGCGCCATGGAAGCACCACGCTGTATACATTTCCAACCATTAAAGCTGGCGAAACAAAAAAAATCACAAGGGACACCAGCATATCCATGGCCGGCAAGTTCCAGTTCACTGCCGCCTGCAAGGATTTGCTGGGCAATGATGTAACCTTTGAAAGCAATGCCCTTAACATTGCTTACTCCGTACCAACGCCTGCTCCCACCACAGCGCCTCAGCGCACAGTACCTCCTTTGCAAACAGAAACCATTCCCACAAGCGCCGGACTTCCCTCCGCCTTTTCAACCGCCAAAAACGCATCCCTTATTCTGATGGGATTGTTTCTTGTACTGTTGGGCGGAAGCATAATCCTGCTGTTTGTTGCGTTTTCCAAACGTATTGCTCAAAAAAGACAATCCGAAGCGGCTTTGGATCACTTGGAGCGTGGAACACGCAGAGACTACACCATGCCCAGCGATGATGAAGAGGCCGAACCTGTACTATACCGGGATGGCGGCGATGACCGTGAAGAATCAGAAGCCGACCCAATCTTCTCATTTGGGGATGAGGAACTGCCCCACATGAAATATGTCCGCGGAGATCAAACGTCGGATAACGACACATCTTCTCCCGACCAGCCGGATGATCTGCCCAAAGCTGAGGAAACGTACCGTGAATTGACGGAGGAAGAAGCCGCTATTCTTTCTGGTGGTACAGGCCGTTACCGCCTGGCCCGATCACAGAATCCCAAGGCGGAGGAAGAGCAATCGGCATCAACTTTAAGTCATACCACCCGCCACCGCCGAACCGATAAGTTCAATGCAAACGGTGAAAAGCCTGTAGACTTGTAAGCCCCCCGGATTGAAAAGCAGCAGGGCTGCCACAAACCATAAAGCAAACCCCTGTTAAATAATTGACAGGGGTTTGCTTTGCCAAAGAAGTAGAATATATAAGTTTATTGCATTCTGCTATTGCGGGTATGATATGTATGACAAAAAAGCGCTCGTGTATTGCTGTTCGTTGAAAAGCAGGACGCAATACCATATGTAAGCGCAAATCAAAAGGCCGCCCTGCAGCCGGGTCGTTTTCCCCCGGATCAGTGTTGGAACGGCCAGCAGCAGCATGGGCATGAACGCGAAGACGAGGTCTGTCCACAGCTCTGCATGTGGCGTTGAGACCGGATGAATCAGTGCGGATATACCTATCACCACCGAAATATTCATCAGGTTCGCGCCAATGATATTTCCCAGCGATATGTCGCCATGCCCTTTGACAATGGAGGTGATGGCGGTGACAAGCTCGGGCAGGGAAGTTCCGAGCGCGATAAACGTCAGAGCAATGATCCTTTCCGGTACCCTTAGGAATTGTGCGATAAGCACACCGTTATCAATCAGCAGATTTGATCCGAAGAAGATCAGTACGCCTCCCACAACGAAGAAAAAAAGATGTGATAGGGTAGAACCTTCCTTGACAGCTTCCGCTTCGGGCGAATGATCAGGGATTAAAGCATCGGTAGATTTATGAATGCTCATCAACACAAAAGCAGCGTATACCGCCAGTAAAAGCAGACCAGCAACAGGCGGAATGCTCCCATTTACCGCACTTACTGCTGTGAACAACAGTGCGGCCGCAAAGAAGAACATTGTTCCCAATAAAACCTCCTGCTTGGCAACACGGGATGGAGCAAGCAGTAACAGTATCCCGGCAATCAGCGCGGCATTGCAGCTTACTGATCCGATGGCGTTGCCGTAAGCCATGGACGACAGGCCGTTAGCCGACGCCAGCACCGACACTGTCACCTCCGGCAAGGTGGTGCCAATACTGACGATGGTTGCACCTATGATAATCTCCGGAATGCGGAATCGGCGGGCAATGTATACGGCCTCCTCCACAAAAATGTCCCCGCCCTTGTACATGGCAGCCAACCCAAGCAAAAAAAGAAATACGGCAGCGGTCATATGGCTCCCTCAATCCTTTAATGTTTTCCGATGTTTGATTGCTTGCATGAATATATTGCCTGATGACTTCAAACATGACAGTCGGTTAAGCACCATTTGCGAATGCCATTCCTATTCTTCCTTCTTTTTTCGGACATGCAGTTGCTTCCAATGAAAATTCCGGGTATAATCATACGGTCAGGAGCGGAGGTGTCGCATGTTTACGGGATTTCCCGAGTCAACCATTCAGTTTTTCTTAAGCTTGCGCTTTAATAATCATGTCACTTTTTTTGAGGAGCACAAGGAGGAATTCCTTCAAAACGTGCAAGCTCCTTTTTACGCCTTTATTGAGGAAATGGCGCCTCATATGCGAGAAATCGACAGCGCGATGGAAGTACGCCCCGCAAAATGCCTGGCACGCATCCGGCGTGATGTGCGCTTCACAAAAGACAAGTCCCCCTTCCGCGATCATCTGTGGCTGCTGTTTCGAAAAGCAGCGGAGCCGAGGGATGGAAGCCTGATGTTTTGGTTCGAGGTCTCACCGGAATCCACCGGCTGGGGTATGGGCTTTTGGGGAGAGAACCGGCCCGTTTTTGACCTGATGCGCCGCCGCATGGCTGCCAATCCAAGAGCTTTTGCCGATTTGCTGGCAAGCTGTGGCCTTGAGGAACACAAGCTTCAAATGGGCGGGAAATCTTTCAAGAAAATGGCTGTGCCAGAACCTGTTCCACCTGTCCTACATCCCTGGTACACAGCCAAGGAATTGTATATCCATAAGGAACAAACACAGCTCAACTGGATCTATTCTCCCGACATTGTAAACCGTGTTGCGCAGGACTATAAGACTTTGGCACCGCTGTACAAAGCGCTGCGCGGTATGATGGAGGAAATCGTGAGTACCCCTGACCAGATGTAAATATTATCTCCCCCAAGCAAGGAGGTTTTGTATGGACTGGATGGCCATGAAAAGCGGCAGCGATGTGCGTGGCGTTGCCGTGGGTGAAGATGCTGTATTGAAACCTGAAGTAGCATGGGCGCTTGGTGCTGCCTTTGTACGCATGCTGTGCGCCCATACGGGCAAAGCAGCCAATTCCCTCACTGTCTCTATTGGGCGGGATTCCCGCATCACCGGACCGGAGCTTCTATCGTCCGCCGCAAAGGGTATGGCGCAGGCAGGGGCCAACGTGCTGGATTTTGGTCTGTGTACCACCCCTGCCATGTACATGAGCATTCTTGCAGAAGGGTTCAAGGCAGACGGAGCCATCATGGTCACTGCCAGTCACCACCCCTACCGGCTGAATGGCTTGAAGTTTTTTGAGGAGAAGGGCGGGCTTTCAGGAGAAGAAATATCCCAGATGCTCAAGGATGCTTCCTCTCTTTCGCAAGATGTTCTTCCAGGCGGCGGCAGCGTAATGCAAAAGCCCTTTTTACCAGCCTATCAAAAGCTGCTGTCAGACCGAATTATAGAAGGTTTGGGAACCAATGTGGCAAGACCCTTATCAGGGTTGCACGTGGTGGTGGACGCGGGGAACGGTGCCGGTGGCTTTTATGCCCATATGCTTCAAAGACTGGGTGCCTGGGTGGACGGCAGCCAGTTTCTCGAGCCTGACGGTATGTTCCCGAATCATGTACCCAACCCGGAAAACGAGGAAGCCATGGCTGCCGTTTCCGCCGCGGTGAAAAGAGCCAAGGCTGACCTGGGCGTGATTTTCGACGCCGACTGCGACAGGGCAGCCGTGGTAGATGATACGGGACGGGAGATTAACCGAAACCGCCTGATCGCCCTGATTTCTGCCATACTGCTCAGCGAAAATTCCGGGTTGACAATCGTTACCGACTCGGTCACCTCATCCGGACTGAACCAGTTTATTACTGAATGGGGCGGCGTACATTACCGCTATAAACGGGGTTACCGCAACGTGATCGATGAAGCCATCCGCCTCAATCAGGCCGGCATCGACTGTCCCCTGGCCATTGAAACCAGCGGCCATGCTGCCTTCAGGGAAAACCACTTTCTGGATGACGGCATGTACCTGGTTACACTTTTGATCGTGGAAGCCATGAAGCGCAAGCAGGCGGGCAAAACGCTGGGCAGCCTTATCGCGCAGCTGCGGGAGCCGGTGGAAAGCACGGAGATAAGGCTGAAAATCACAGCCCCGGATTTCCGCACGGCAGGCAAGGCGGCCATTCAGAAAATACTCGACTATGCCGCTTCCATGGAGGATTGGCACATCGCTCCCGATAGCCGGGAAGGTGTCCGTATCAACTTCGATCTGGGTGAAGGCTTCCAAAACGGCTGGTTCCTTCTGCGGCTGTCAGTACACGATCCCGTTCTTCCTCTGAATGTGGAAAGCGATGTGCCTGGTGGCATGCGCTGCATGCTGGAATCGTTGTTGAATGTAATGGAAGGCACTTCAGACATCGACGTTCAGCCCATCCGGGACAAGCTGGATACACTATCATAAAAAAACTGGAGGTTTTGAGGAAATGAACATCACGGAAAAAACCATCAACACCATCCGCGTCTTGGCAGCCGACACCGTGCAAAAGGCCAACAGCGGCCATCCCGGCGCACCCATGGGTATGGCTCCCATGGCCTATGCCGTATGGGCCGAAGCCATGCGACACAATCCTGCCCATCCCGCCTGGAAAAACCGTGACCGTTTTGTACTCTCCGGGGGCCATGCCAGTGCCCTTATGTATACACTGCTGCATCTTTTTGGCTATGGCTTGCCAATGGATGAGTTGAAATCCTTCCGTCAATGGGGCAGCAAAACGCCTGGCCACCCCGAATACGGCCACACAGTAGGCGTGGAAACGACCACCGGTCCCTTGGGCCAGGGCATTGCCAATGCCGTTGGTTTTGCCATGGCGGAAACCATGCTGGCAGCCAAGTTCAACCGGCCCGGTTTTGATGTGGTGGATCATTTTACATACTGCTTCTGTGGCGACGGCGACATGATGGAGGGCATCTCCGGTGAGGCCGCTTCACTGGCCGGTACGCTGGAATTAGGCAAGCTGATCCTTTTGTATGACGACAATGAAATTTCCATTGAAGGCAACACCGACATCGCCATGAAGGAAGATGTTGGCGCGCGCTTTGCGGCCTATGGCTGGCATGTACAGCATGTGACGGACGGCAATGATGTCAAACAGATTTCTGCCGCTATTGCCGCCGCCAAGGCGGATGGCCGCCCCTCCCTGATCGTGGTGCCCACCACCATCGGTTACGGCTCCAGCAAGGCCGGCAAGGCCAGCGCTCACGGCGAGCCACTGGGTGTGGACAATGTGCAGGCAGCCAAAGTCACTCTCGGGATGCCGGAGGATTCATTCTATGTTCTGCCCGAGGTGTACGAGCACCTTGGAGACATCGTAAAAAAAGGCGAAGCAACCGAGGCCGCCTGGAACAAGCTCTTTGCAGAATACAAGAATGCTTATCCCGAACTGGCTTCGGAATGGGATGTTTGGTTCTCCGACAAACTCCCTGAGGGTGCGCTTGACGGCGATGACCTGTGGCAGTTCCCGGAGAAAATGGCTACCCGCAATACCTCTTTTGAAATGATCAACCGCCTTGCCCTAAGGATTCCCAACCTTGTGGGCGGTTCCGCCGACCTGGCCCCCTCTACCAAAACGCTGATCAAAAATGGCGGCGATTACAGCGCAGAAAACAGGGCCGGGCGCAACCTGCACTTTGGCGTTAGAGAACATGCCATGGCTGCCATCGCCAACGGTCTGGCCATCCACGGAGGCTTGCGCGTCTACTGTGCCACATTCTTTGTGTTCAGCGACTATATGAAAAACGCAATGCGGCTTTCCGCCATTATGAAAGCACCCGTCACCTACGTGCTGACCCATGACTCCATCGGTGTGGGTGAAGACGGACCCACCCATCAGCCCATCGAGCACCTGGCGGGGCTTCGGGCCATACCCGATCTGCTGGTATTCCGTCCGGCGGATGGTCCTGAAACGGCTGCCGGCTGGATCACCGCACTCACAAGCGGCCTGCCCACATGCCTGGTGCTGACCAGACAGGATTTGCCTCTTCAAAATGGCAGCGGCCCCATTGCGATGAATGGCGGCTATATCCTTTCCGACAGCAAGAAGCAAACACCTGATGTCATATTCATGGCCAGCGGCAGCGAAGTGGCCCCCCTGATGGCGGCGCAGAAGCTTTTGTGGGAAGAGAACATTGACACAAGAGTCGTGTCTATGCCCTGCATGGAGTTGTATGACCGGCAAAGCGCACAATACAAAGAAAGCGTACTGCCCATCCATGTCCGCGCCAGGGTGGCCATGGAAGCCGGCACCTCCATGCCATGGTACAAATATGTGGGGCTGGATGGAGCGGCGCTTTGCATCGACCATTTCGGCGCTTCCGCCCCTGCCGGCAAGCTGTTTGAAACCTATGGCTTTACCGCGGAAAATGCCGCTTTGGCAGCTAAAAGGATTCTGGGAAAATAACCACCTGCGTAAATGAGATTGCTGCCCGGCGGATCATATTCCTGCCGGGCAGCATTTTTTCAACTCCGATACGAAGGAACCCGTTTGGGGTCCGGTCAACAGCCAAAATCTTCCGGCTTGTTCTTGGGGGGTAACAAAGCCTGGGTAACCTGCAACGCGTGAACCTGAGCTCTAGTCAAAAGGCGTACGGCCTTTGCCATGGCTGATATGGCTTGCGTCCCCGTCATATCTCCGGTGTCGACCATAATATCGATTCCCTCGCTCCATTCATTGCGTGCCGTTTGCAACCGCTGATGGAGATAATGATTCATTGAAATTCCTTTGCCAAGAAGCGCAGAACTTGCCTGCTCCAGATTTTCGGCCGCCTTTCTTGAAGCCGCTTCAACCATACCTTTCGGGCTTGAATCAAGCTTTAATTCCCAGAAAGCATTGGTTTCATGATGAATGGGGGTGCACATGGTCGGAGAGATTGGCGCTACCCCCCTTGCGGCAGTGCCAACACAAAACGAGTAGGTACCCTCACTCCCGTCATCAGGCTTCATTACAGCCACCGTGGCATTGGATGCATGGCCTACGGAGTACGTTCCTTCCCATTTCCCTGATTGATTGTACTCCCGCGTGACTTCTTCCCAATTGCCTTGAGGAACGGCTCCTGAGTTCCGATAGATCATCTTCATGTATTCGGTATCAATCCCGCCAATGTTGCGGTTCAGGGTTTCAAAGGCGTATTCATTGCGCCCGTAGCTTGTTATGTAGACATATGACATGGCGCTTTGGATTTGCGCCTCCATGCCTGCCGCCTTTGCGCCCTGCAAGTTCCTCAGGCTTTTCGGATACCACCCCCCATGTGATTCCCATGCCCAGTTGTCTTGATTGCCCTTCAACCAGCCTGCCTCTTTGGCATCCTGATGTACAACGCTGTTGTTTGCATACAAAAAATCGGTTTCGCCAGCCATGCCCGCTTCACGAATAATAACCGGATCACAGCGGCTTTCCGCAACATAACCATATGTGGCATCGGCATAAAACCCACCTGCTGTACCTACCCCGCTTCGTTCGCCAACGTCGCCGACAGGATAATTCAGATCCATGGATAGTGCTTCTTTCGCGGAATTGGCAAACCGCAAATTATGGAATATCGACGCACCCAACCGGATTCCGTAGCCCCAACGCTCTTTGGGTTCCACCATCTTGGGCGCTCCGCCGTGATGAACATAAGCGACACCTTTGCTGTTCATCCCTGGATGCCCCATCATATAGACGGGTCCGATGTTGGGCAATTTGCCAACAACCGAAAAGGGAGTATAAACAAAGCTGTTTCCTGTCTGGGGATAGGCAACGATGGTTGCCATAAAGCTTAAGTCATGATCCCCCGATGCTCCAGCGACCAGTTTTCCGTCCGGTGTGGCCTTCCCCCATGCAGCAAGCCCGGAACACGCGGGAGGGTTGATGCTATCAGGCGGGCCTTCCTTCGCACCGTAATATTCATCAGCGGGGCTCAAGTGGCCTGTCCATATATCCAAAACGTCGTGGTAAGACATGGGAACCCCTGCAGCCGTTGCCCCATCCGCCCAGCCATAACACATATCAATAAGCTCAGGCGCATACTTTTTCAGTTGCTTTTCCCATTCATTTAAACAAACCAATTCCTCTTCCCGAAAGACCTTATCGGCTTCTTTTTGTAGAATCCATACGCCAAATATTTCCACTACCTGCTGCGCGTATTGGTATCCCATTTCATAATCCGTACCTTTTAGAATAATGACAGGATTGATTTCCGGAACGACCGGAGCGCCGTTGAAATAAAGAATCTCGGCGTTCTCATAGCGTTGTGCAGACGGCTGATAAACGTGAAATTCTGATAAACCCTCAATTGACTTGCACATATCATTTACGATTTTTTCACTGATGGTCAGGTTGTTCCTGGCGTACTTGTATTGCGCTTTACCACCATTCTCCATCACATTTGACGTATTATGCTTTGCTGTGTTCAAATACAGAATCGCTTGATCAAATGCATCGCAATACATGCGATGCTTCATAGAAGTTTGATCCATTTTCGCAATTTCCATATTGATCAGCGCAAGCTTGTTTCGGGTATCCTTGACTCTTTTTACAAGCTTGAAGCTTTTCCCGTACTTTGCGATAAATTTTATCCATGAAAGTAAAACGAATCCCTTTCCCGTCCTAACCTTATTTTTTTTGCTCTGCTTCATATTCATCATCAAAGACACTCCTTCTTGTAAAACTGCCTGCGCATCATATCAAGACAGACAAGGTACGTTTCGCTGAGCTTTTCAAAGTCCGAAACTCCTGGCCGAAACGCCAGGTCCATGAATCCCTGAGCGCTCCAAAGCACCAGGTCCAGAACATGTTCCGGTACGACATCCTCCTTGAACTTGCTGCAGTCGATGAGCTTTAACATCCCTGCTTTCTGCGCATCGATGAAGTTCGCGTTATACACATCCACCATCTCAGCCGCTTCCTGATCCCGCCTTAGGTAGATATTCATCAAAAATTCATAGATGTATGGATAAGTGCGCATGACCTCCACCTTAACATTGTGGGTCTGGATAATCATGCGGAAAAAATCCTTTTCCGCATGAACGTTGTGCTCGGCCAACTTCTGTCTGACAAAACGGTTGCTGTATTCATACATATACTGCAACAGCTCTTGTTTGTTGTGAAAATAGTGGAACAAGAGCCCTTTGGATATGCCCGCCGCTGATGCGATATCGTCGGTTACAGCCCGCTTGTATCCGTTCTTTCCGAAGGATTGCAAGGCGGCGTTAACGATACGGTCCTGCTTTTCCTTGGGAAGGGCAAAAAACTTATCGTCCAATTTATATCCTCCTTCCATTGACTGACTCGGTCAGTCAATAGCCATTATAATCCGTTGACCAAAACGGACAAGGCCCTTTACACAAATTCTTCTGATTTTTTCAATAAAAAAGCCGCCATGTGGCGGCAGCAGGTCATCAAGGGAATGACATTATCATGATTTGAGTGAAAGAACCCTATCCAGTATATCATCCGCCAACTGCGCCTTGCTCTGCAGCGGACATTCCAAAACATCCTGAGCTGTAATCAATGTGGCAATATTGGTGTCCACAAGAAAGCCTGCGCCAGGTTTTGTTACATCATTGGCAACAATCATATCCGCATTCTTTTTTTTCAATTTGACTTTTGCATTTTCTACCAGGTTTTCCGTTTCGGCGGCGAAGCAAACCAGAATCTGCCCCGGCATTTTGCGCTCTCCGACAGCAGCGGCGATGTCCGGATTCTCCGCCATTTGAAGGGTAAGCGCTTCTCCCCCATGTTTTTTCAGCTTCTGGCTGCTGGGATGTAAAAACCGGTAATCCGCCGGTGCCGCTGCCTGTATGATAACGTCATGATCTTTGCAGCGCGCGATCACCACGTCATACAAATCCTGCGTTGTCTCGACGTTTACCATCTGTACGCCACAAGGTGCGGACAGATGCACAGGTCCGCTTACCAGCGTCACCTGTGCGCCGCGCTGATACGCCTTTTCGGCGATGGCATAGCCCATCTTGCCAGAAGAATCATTGGTGAGGTATCGCACAGGGTCCAGCCGCTCTCTGGTTGGGCCTGCTGTTACCATCACACGCAAGCCTGCCATGTCCTGCTTTCTAAGAAGGCTTGTCACGATCGCATCCACAATTTCGTGCGGTTCCGCCATGCGGCCAACGCCATCGGTACCCTCCGCCAGAAAACCAATGCCGGGTCCCACGGTCATAACGCCGCGCTCTTTAAGCACCCGCATGTTCTCCCTTGTGGCCTCCGCCTCCCACATGTTGGTATTCATGGCTGGGGCTACAAGGATCGGCGCGCGGGTGGCCAGCACCGTGGTGGAAAGCATATCATCGGCAATTCCATGGGACATCTTGGCCAGTATGTTGGCAGTAGCCGGAGCGATACAGAAAAGCGATGCACGCCTGGCAAGGGAGATATGCTCCACCTCCCATGTTTCCGGGCGCTCAAACGTATCTGTCACCACAGGATGGTTGGATATCGTTTCAAACGTGAGGGGTGTTACAAACTCGCAGGCGTTTTTTGTCATGATGACAAACACCTGCGCTCCCAATTTTCGAAGTCGGGAGGCAACCTCCACTGCTTTGTAGGCGGCGATGCCTCCGGTTACCCCCAGCACGATATCCTTCCCTTGCAGTGTCATGCGTTACTCCTCAGCCTCAGCCTCAGCGTTGCGGGTGTAGGTAATGAGCCCGCGGTTGATTTCCTCCACCGCCAGCTTCAGCGGCTTCATTTCCTTTCGGTCCAAAAGTGGCTGGCCTCCCGCCACCAATTGACGTGCGCGCTTGGCTGTCTCCACCACCAGGGTATAACGGCAATCCACCTTTTCGCCCAGCTCCACAATGGTCGGTTCAACAATCGACATGGTAAATTTCCTCCTATAGCTTCTATTTTTCCGAAACGGTTGGAAAGAAACGAATCGTTCTTTGCTTTTCGGCGGTCACAATGCTGTACAACTGATCATAGGCCAAGTCCAGCACATCATTCACCACCGCATACTGATAGCGGGACAATTGCTCGATCTCTCCCCTGGCGTTGCCCAGGCGGCGCTTGATCTCCTTGGGATCGTCGGTGTTCCTGGTGTGAAGCCTAACTTCCAATGCTTTGTAGCTGGGCGGCAGGATAAACACGGTCACGCAGTCCTTTTCCTTTTCCATCACCTTGCGCGCGCCCTGGGGATCAATATCCAGCAATATGTTTTCACCGCGTTCGATGCTTTCATACACCTGTGATTTCAATGTACCGTAGCGGTGACCATGAACCACCGCGTGTTCCAAAAAGGCATCCTCCGCCAAAAGCTGGTCAAAGCGCTCATCGGAAATAAAGTGGTAATGAATGCCTTCCGTCTCATTGCTGCGGCGAGCCCGCGTTGTGGCACTGATGGAAAACCTGAAACTCGGGTCCTGCTTTAACAGCCGCTGCGCCAATGTTCCCTTTCCAGTTCCCGATGGCCCGGAAATCACCAGAAGCATGCCTTTCCTAATTGCCTGCATTCCCCTATTCCTCTCCTTGATCCTCGGCGGATGATGTTTCCCGCGCGCTTAAGCGGTTAGCCACCGTTTCAGGCTGTACAGGGGAAAGCACTACATGATCACTGTCCATCACGATGACCGCCCTGGTCCTTCGGCCATAGGTGGCATCGATCAGCCGCCCGCTTTCCCTTGCATCCTGCACTAGGCGCTTGACCGGTGCGGATTCAGGGCTGATGATGGCTATGAGCCTGGTGGCGGAAACCATGTTGCCAAACCCGATATTAATAAGCTTAGGCCCCATCCTATCCCCTCTTTTCCGAACCAATATCCGTCACTCAATATTCTGAACCTGTTCCCTGAGCTTTTCAATCTCACACTTGGCGGCCACCACCCAATTGGTGATTTCCGCGTCAGCAGCCTTAGAGCCGATGGTATTGACTTCTCGGTTCAACTCCTGTACCAGAAAATCCAGCTTTCGACCCGATTCTCCGTCACCATTCATGCAGCTTCGCATTTGCTGAATATGGGAAGAAAGCCTTGACAGTTCCTCATCTATGGCGCAGCGGTCTGCAAACAGCGCTACCTCCTGGGCTAACCTTTGAGGTTCCACAGGCGAAACATTCAGTTCCGCCAGCCGCGCTTCCAGCCGGTCACGGTAAAGCTGGGCTACCAGCGGCGCTTTTTGGGCGATTTTCAGGGCAAGCTGCTCCAATTGCTGCAGATGCAATTCCAGATCATTGTATAGCGCTTCGCCTTCCCTTGTCCGCATAAAAAGCACATCCCCGAGTACGGCGTCCAGCGTTGTTCGCATCAATTCGGTAACGGCCTCCCTGTCCTCCTCCCGTTCAGTGACGCGCAGAATATCCGGCAATGCCATCATATGGGATAAGGCGACATCGTTGGTGGCATCCGACACCGTCTCCATGCGGCCCAGCGCTTGCATGTAAGCGGAAAGAAGCGGTTCATCCACCGAAACCTCCCGGGCAGCCTCCCGATTGTTTCGGTAATTCAAAAAAACGTCCGCATGGCCTCTTTTCAGCGCTGCCGACAACTGGATGCGGATCGGTTCTTCCAAAAAACTCAAATTCCGAGGCATACGAAAGCCTATGTCCAAAAAACGGTGGTTAACCGTTTTGACTTCCACCGTCATCTCACGGCCATCCGCTTGAAACTGCCTCCGGCCGTACCCTGTCATACTACGCATCCGATGCCCTCCGATGCCTTCTTCAAGTTATATATTATACCACAGAGAATACTGCCTGAAAAGCCATAATCTTACGTTTTATCAAATTATCACGGTTCTGCACCGGGGAAAAGCGAGCATATGCACTGATCACTCCGCTGGGGAACACTTATATTCTTGTCCGCATAATGTAAACATTGGATGGAGTTCATCCAAATTTCGCAGAAGAATGAGGATTGCTTATGAGAAATCCAAATTATCATTATCCACCCCAGGGTGTCGGCCCCGGAGGCTACGGCCCAGTCCGCAGGCCCTGCTATCCGCCTCCCTGTCCGGTGCCCCATATACGTCCTGTGATGGCCTGTCCGCCACCTCATCCTCCCTTCCCTCCCTACCCTCCCATACCCCCTTGTCCTCCCCCCTGTCCGCCTTGCCCGCCC